>DASXWB010000460.1:0-2143 GCA_036503915.1 Lacipirellulaceae bacterium
TTCGTCGCTCGCCGGCGTGCGGGTTAATCGCTATTAGCGGTCGTCCCACGATTGCGATTTAGCTACAATGCGCGCGTGATTGCCCGCGCCCGCGAACCATTCCCGCTGCCCCTTTTGATCACCGGCGTCGCCGGCGTGGCCGGATACAACGCGCTCCATTATTTTCGCACGCGCTACCCGGGCCAGGTCGTCGCCATTCGCCAGGAAGACAACTGGCCGCTCACGGGTGAAGGTGTCATTCCCTGCAATGCCGAGGACCACGGGCGCCTGCGCGCCTTATTCGACGAATACCAGTTCCAATCGGTGCTCAATTGCGCCGGCAATTGTGCGCTGCGCGCCTGTGAGCTCGATTCACGTCTTGCTTGGCGCACGAATGTCGAAGGCTTGATAAATCTCATGTCGATCATCGTGGAGCGCGAAGTGCGGTTGGTTCATCTCTCGATCGATCTCGTTTTCTCCGGCGCGCGCAGCGGTCAGTACGTCGAATCGGATGCCACCGATCCGGTGACGGTATACGGCAAAACGATGGTCGCGGCCGAGCGGCAGATCCTCGATTGGATGCCGACGGCGTGCATCCTGCGGATCTCGCTGCCGATGGGCGTCAGCTTCAACGGCCACGCCGGGGCCATCGACTGGATTCAATCGCGCTTCAAAAAAGGCCGGCCAGCCACGCTGTATTTCGACGAGATCCGTACGCCCGCGTACACCGATTGCCTCAACCGGCTGTATGAGCATGTGTTGGCCGGCGAGTTGTGCGGCCTGTACCACGCCGGCGGCCCGCGGCCGCTGTCGCTCTACGAGATCGCGCAAATCGTCAACCGCGTCGGCGGATACGATCCTAAATTGCTCATGGGATGCCCGCGCCGCGAGGCCGGGCCAATTCCCCCACGGGCGGGAAATGTCACGATGAGCTCCCGCGCGCTCGCCGGCGCTCTCGACCAGGATGCGCTGCTCGACGCCTGGCCCTACGACCCGGCGCTTGTTCCGACTCATCGCGAATGGCACTTCGAACGGAACGGCACGCCCGGATCGCGAGAACTCCTGGCGCGAATACTCTATCGCAATCCGCGGCGGCAAGTCGTCAGTTGTCCGTAGTCCGTACTCCGTTGTTCTGTGCATTGACAACGGACCACGCACAAACGACAACGGACACTATGATCCATCCATCAATTTCCATTGCTGCCGCAGTTATCTTTGCGCTCATCGCATCAATCGCTCATGGAGATTGGCCCGAGTTTCGCGGGCCGTTCGGCAATGGGCACGTGGCCGCTTCGGACGGTGAGGATACGCCAATCGGCTTGCCGCTTGAATGGAGCGAGACAAAAAACATTCGCTGGAAAACGCCGATTCCACATCTTGGCTGGTCGACGCCGGTCGTCATGAACGGCCAGGTTTGGCTTACCACCGCGACTGAGGATGGGCACGAGTTTTATGCGGTTTGTCTCGACGCCGAAACGGGCGAAGTCCTGCACAACAAGAAGCTGTTCCACACCGATTCACCCGAGCCTCTCGGGAATCGGCTCAATTGTTACGCCTCGCCGTCGCCGGCCATCGAGCCGGGGCGAGTCTATGTGCATTTCGGCAGCTACGGCACGGCATGCCTCGATACCGAAACGGGCGAGGTGCTTTGGAAGCGCAACGATCTGCCCTGTCGGCATTACCGCGGCCCATCCTCCTCGGTCGTGCTGTTCGAGAACCTGGTGATACTCACCTTCGACGGCGTCGACTTGCAATACGTCGCGGCGTTGGATAAAGCGAGTGGCGAGACGGTTTGGAAGACGGATCGCGACGTGGAATGGAACGATCAGAACGTGGCCGGGAAGGGCGCGCAGGAAGCTCAGCAGATTCGCGATGGCGATCATCGCAAGGCCCACAGCACGCCGCTGGTCGTAAGCACCGGTGACGGCCGCGCGCAGCTGCTTAGCGGCGGCGCAAAAGCCGCGTTCGCCTACGACCCGCGCACCGGCCGCGAGCTATGGCGATTCGAGTTCAATGATTTTTCCGTGGCCCCGCGGCCGATTTTTCACGACGGCATCGCCTACATGGTCACCGGCATCTCGCGGCCTGAACTGTGGGCGATTCCGATCGACGGGGCGGCAGCGAATATAACCAATAGCGACGACGTGCTGTGGCGCTTGCGCTC
>DASXWB010000461.1:0-7447 GCA_036503915.1 Lacipirellulaceae bacterium
ATGTAGTGCCTTGACCTACTCACCCACTCACCTACTCACTTACTCACCAACTTCGCATGCACCGTCTCATCAGCGTTCTTGGCATCCTCGTGTTCATCGGCCTGGCATGGCTGATGAGCTCGCATAAGCGGCGCGTCAGCCCGCGGATGATCGTTGGCGGCCTTGTGCTGCAATTTGCATTCGCGGCGATCATTCTTCAAACGACGTACGGCAGCCGGGCTTTCGACGCAGTCGATTTCGCGTTTAACCGTCTACTAGACTGTGTCAGCGCCGGATCGGCGTTTGTGTTCGGCGACAGTTTTCCAGAGCACTTCTTCGCCTTCAAGGTGCTGCCCACGATCATTTTTTTCTCGGCGTTCATGTCGATTTTTTACTACTACGGCGTGATGCAATTCATCGTCGGACTTTTTGCGCGGCTGATGCAAGCAACGCTCGGTACATCCGGGGCAGAGACGCTTTCTGCCGCGGCGAATATTTTTGTGGGCCAGACGGAAGCGCCGCTCGTGATTCGCCCTTACATCCCGACGATGACCATATCCGAGCTGAACGCGATCATGATTGGCGGATTTGCCACGATGGCCGGCGGCGTCTTGGCCGCATACGTCGACATGGGCATCAGCGCCAAGCACCTGCTCTCGGCCTCGGTGATGGCGGCGCCGGCCGGGCTGATGATCGCCAAGATTCTGCAACCCGAAGTCGACGAGCCCAAGACTCTTGGTCACGTGAAGATCGATGTAAAAGACCCAAGTGCAAACGTGCTGGAGGCAATTGCCAATGGAGCGGTGGGCGGCTTGCAGCTAGCGCTGAATGTCGGAGCGATGCTGATTGTATTTCTGGCGCTGATCGCGCTCGTGAATCTGATTCTCGCCTGGATCGGCGCGCAATTCGGCTATGTCAGTTTTCCCATTGTCGCGCCGTCAAGTTCTGCCGCCGGATGGTTCGCGCTTCCCTTACCGGAGCTGGCCACAGTCGGATATCGGACATGGTCGCTGGAGGGCGCGCTGGGCTGGCTGTTTCAGCCGGTGGCATGGCTAATCGGCATCGAGCCGAAAGATTGCCCGCGCGCCGGCGAATTACTTGGTCTCAAGATGGCCGCGAACGAATTTGTGGCCTATGGCCGATTAGCTTCCTGGAGCGCTCCGGGCAGCGTCGTGGAGATAAGCGACCGAACTCGGCAGCTCGTAACTTACGCCCTGTGCGGCTTTGCCAATTTCAGCTCGATCGGCATCCAGCTGGGCGGCATCGGCGGCATGGCCCCCGAGCGACGCGGCGACTTGGCCCGTTTAGGGCTGCGGGCCATGCTTGGCGGCACCCTAGTGGCTTTCATCAACGCTTGCGTCGCCAATATCATGATGGACTAAGTGGTATGTAGGAGGCGTCTCCGACGCCGATTAATCATTCAACATTTGGCAGACCACATCGGCGTCGGAGACGCCTCCCACATGCACAACTAGCGCGGAGCATATTACAAGATGCGAACCTTGCTCACCAAGGAAGATTTGCACGACGGTGTTTCGCGGATCGCGGATGAGATCGCGGCCTGCTACGCCGACCGGCAGCTCACGATTGTCGGGGTGCTTACGGGCAGCGTCGTGCTGATGGCAGATTTGATCCGCGTAATCGATCTGCCGATGCGCGTCGGCGTGCTGCAAGCGAGCAGCTATCGCGGAGCCACGACCACGCGCGGCGAACTGGTGATCAATTCGGAGCTGATGCTCGACATCTCGGGCCGCGACGTCTTGCTGGTCGACGACATTTTCGACACAGGCCAAACATTGGTGCAGGTGCTGGAGAAGATGCGCGAGTTCGAGCCGACGTCCATCCGTTCGGCAGTGCTGTTGCGAAAGCAGGGCCGGCAGGAAGTTGAATACCAGCCCGACTTCGTGGCTTTCGACATTCCGGACGAGTTCGTGGTTGGCTACGGGCTGGATTTCGAGGACATGTACCGCAATCTGCCGCATCTGGCGGCGCTGGAGGCGGAGGATATAGCGCGGCACAAAGCAGCGACGGCGGAAAATCGGGAGGAGTAGTTGAGGGTTGTTGGTCGGCGGGTCCCCCTCCCCAGCCCTCCCCGCAAGGGGGAGGGAGTCGGAATTCTTAGTGGTTCGAGGAGGGAGTAGGACGACCTAGTTGATCGAGCAGGGGAGTCGGGCTACGCAATGGGGCCTTCGAAGCGGCTGGGCAGAAGCACATCGAGAGTGCTTTGCCGAATCTCAGTCAGGCGCTCTGAGTCGACCATTACGACGGACATTGTCGGATTGAACTCCGCCAGGAATTGACGGCAAGCCCCACATGGCGCGACGCCCCCGCGGCTGACAATGGCGATAGCCGCAAAGTCGCGGTCGCCCGCGGCGACGGCAGCCGCCGCGGCCACGCGCTCGGCACAAAGCGTCAGCCCGAACGAGGCGTTTTCGACGTTGACTCCTTGAACGATCTTTCCACTCACTGCGCGGATCGCCGCGCCGACTGGAAAATTCGAGTAAGGACAGAACGCGCGCTGCTGGGCGTCGAGCGCGGCGCGGATCAGTTCGTCACGTTCAGCTTGGTTCATAGGTCCAATTAGCGGCGGGCACCACGCCAAAGGCGTCGTCGGCCGCGGCCTATGTAATGCGCTCGACGATCAGCGACGGAGGCTGGACACGATTGTCGCCGATATGGATGGCGCCGAGCAAGTCGTCGCGAACGCTCGCGGCCGCATCAGCTCGAGCAAAGACGCGTACGAGCGGCTGTCCGGCGTCCAGCTGGTCGCCCAATCGAACGAGCATTTCCAATCCGACCGATAAATCGAGCCTGTCTCCAAGCCGCTTGCGGCCGCCGCCCAGCTCAATGATCGCGCGGCCGAGTTGCTCGGTGTCGATCGAGGTGACGAAACCACTGCGCGGACTGAGAACCTGTTGCGCAGGGGCGAGCGGGCGCGGGGCATCGAAGACGCCGCCTTGGGCAGCAACCATTTCGCGGAACTTCTCCAGGCCGGCACCCGAGTCGATGGCCTTTTGCAGCCGGGCGCGACCCGCGGCCGGCGTGCTTTCCCGCTTGGCCAGTACCAAGAGCTCTGCGCCAAGCTCAAGAGTAACTTCAATTAAATCTTTGGGACCATTTCCGCGAAGCGTGTCGACCGATTCATTTACTTCGACAGCGTTGCCGGCCATGCGGCCAAGCGGCTGGTTCATGTCCGTGATCAGCGCCGTCGTGGGCACGCCCATACGGCGGCCCGTGTCGACCATGGACCTTGCAAGTTGGCGCGCCTGATCCAGTGTTTTCATGAATGCGCCGCTGCCGTGTTTCACATCGAGCACCAGCGCATCGAGGCCTTCGGCCAGCTTCTTGCTCATGATGCTGGCGGTGATGAGCGGAATCGACGGCACGGTGGCGGTCACGTCTCGTAGGGCATAGAGCCTGCGGTCGGCGGGAACGAGGTCGACGGTGGCCCCGCTGATGACGCAGCCGACGCGGCGGCAGACCGACTGCATCTCTTCTGTGGACAAATCCGTGCGAAAGCCGGGAATGGCTTCGAGCTTGTCGAGCGTGCCGCCGGTGGCGCCCAGGCCGCGGCCGGAGATCATCGGCACCTGCAGATCGCAGCAGGCCAGCAGTGGAGCGAGCGGCAGGGAAACTTTGTCGCCGATGCCGCCGGTCGAATGCTTGTCGACTTTAGGGAATTCGCCGTCGGGCCACTGAAACGTGACGCCCGAGTGGAGCATGTGCTCGGTGAGCGCGGCCGTCTCGGCCACGGTCATCCCGCGCAAGTAAACGGCCATGGCCCAGGCCGACATCTGATAATCGGGCACGTCGCCGCGGACATAGCCGCTGATGAGTGCGCCGATTTCATCCGGCGTAAGCTCGACGCCGTCGCGCTTTTTCGAGATAAGGTTGACGACATTCATCGACCAATTTTTTTATTAAACAGGAGGTAGCAGAGACAGCAGAGTATATTGGAAACCATTTTCCCTGCTTCCTCTGTGACCTCCTGTTAAAAACTTCCTGTTCAAGGTTTTTCAATCGTATCGCGTTATGGCGCGTTCGCGTTACATACTTCTTCAGCAACAATTCCTGTGACGATCGCTTTCAGTTTATCTCGGGCCGTTTCGGCGGTGGCGACGACTTCTTCACCGCTCGTGGCGTGCGGCACGTCGGGCGAGCAGACGTTCGTGATTGTCGACAGACCGAGAACGCGAAGGCCGCTGTGGGCGGCCACGATTGCCTCCGGAACGGTCGACATCCCGACGGCGTCGCCGCCCATGAGCCGGAGCATGCGAATCTCGGCCCGTGTTTCGTAAGTCGGGCCGAGCATAGCGATGTACACGCCGCGGTGGCAGACGAAATTCTCGCGCCGTGCAATGGCCAGCGCCAGGTCTCCCAACGCCGGGTCATACGGGGAGGACATATCGGGAAAGCGCGGGCCGAGCCGATCATCGTTGACGCCGACGAGCGGGTTGCGATTCATGAAGTTGATGTGGTCGTCGATAACCATCAGGTCGCCTGCCGCGAAGTCGGGGTTCAACCCGCCCGCCGCGTTCGACACGATCAATAGCTCGATGCCAAGGGACTTCATCACGCGCACGGGAAACGTGGCCCGCTCGGCCGAATAACCTTCGTAGCAGTGAAAGCGACCCTGCATGGCGACAACTTCGACGCCTCCGAGGCGGCCGCACAAAAGCCGGCCATGATGGCCGATCGCCGTGGATCGCACGAAATGCGGGATGTCGTCGTAATTAATCGCGGCATCTCGCTCAATCGCATCGCCGACCGAACCAAGCCCGGAACCGAGGATGATGCCGACGCGCGGTGTTGCGTTCCACTTGCCGCGGATGAATTTGGATGCGTCGTTGATCTGCACGCGAAGATGAAGCATGTGAATTAGAGTGGGAGAGGAGGAAAATGGGAGAGGGATAGAATGGAAAGAAACGGATCACACTGTGTCTCCCCCTCTCCCCGTCTCCCCTTCTCCCACTCTTTCCTTTATCCCCGCGTCATATTTGAGTACGCCGCAAACTAGGGCTCGCAACTTCGGCTCCGCGGCATTCGCCGTGGCGATGATGTGCTCGATGTTAGCGGGCTGCAGCGCGTCCGGGAGGCACATGTCGGTGACAACCGACAAGCCAAACGTGCGCAAACCGCAGTGAACGGCGACGATCGCTTCGGGCACCGTGGACATGCCCACGACGTCGGCGCCGATCATTCGCAGGTAACGGTACTCCGCGCGCGTTTCGAGATTCGGCCCGGTGACCGCGACCGTGACACCGCGATGCGCGACGAAATTCTGCTGCCTGGCGATCTCCATCGCATTGTCGATTAGCCGCGGATCGTACGGGCGCGACATGTCGGGGAACCGCGGGCCAAGGCGGTCGTCGTTGATACCCACGAGCGGGTTGTCACCCATCAAGTTAATGTGGTCGTCGATGATCATGACGTCGCCCGCGCCGTAGTACGGATTCATGGCGCCGACCGCCTGTGAGACGATAAGCAGCTTCGCGCCCAGACGCTTCATGACGCGCACCGGGAGCGTGATTTGTTTGAGCGAGTAGCCTTCGTACTGGTGGAAACGTCCTTCCATGGCCACGATGGGCACGCCTTCCAGCCGTCCGCAAACGAGGCGGCCTCGGTGGCTCACGGCCGTGGACTTCGGGAAATTCGGGATCGACTCGTAATCCAGCGTCGCGGCGACTTCGATCTGCTCGGCCAAACCGCCGAGGCCGGTGCCGAGGATGATGCCCGCATGCGGAGTCTCCGGCCATGCCGTCCGAATGGTGGCGGCGGCTTGTTCGATTTGGTCGTAGAGTTCGAGCATGCTTTTGAGGAGGATGCCGGATGCGGGATGCCGGGTCAGGGTTTGCTGTCCCCGCATCTCGCATCCTCCATCCTTTTTCTAATAATCCGCCTTCGATTGTTCCTGCTGGCCCCGTTCGCCGGCGGCGATTTCCTTCGTGCTGCTTGTGCCTAGCCGTGTGGCGCCGAGGTCAACGAACCGCCGGGCGTCGTCGTAGCCGCGGATACCGCCCGACGCTTTTATTTGCACACTTGGGCCACAGTGCTCGCGCATCAGCCGCACGTCGTGCTCGGTGGCGCCGGTGGCGACCATCATGCCGTCGGAACGCTTGATGAAGCCGAAGCCGGTGGATGTTTTGACGAACGCCGCGCCAGCCGCTTCGCTAATGTGGCATAGTCGGACCTTGGTCTGGTCATCCGGCAGCAGGCCGGTTTCGAAGATTACTTTCGTAATTGCGTCGGCGTGGCGAGCAGCTTCGACAACGGCCCGAATATCGCGCTCAATGTAGCCCCAATCGCCGGATAAGACCTTACCGACGTTCACCACCATATCGACTTGCCGCGCGCCCTGCCGGCAGGCGAGCTGCGTTTCAGCAACCTTTGCGTCCGTTGTCGTGCCGCCGTGCGGAAAGCCAATCACCGTGCTGACGAGTACGGATGAACCGCGCAAACATTCGGCGGCAAGCGGAACGTGCGACGGCTTCACGCAGACGCTGGCCACGCCGAACTCGGCGCACATCGCACATGCGGCGCGTACATCGTCGTCCGTTTGCGTCGGCTGCAGCACGGCGTGGTCGATCAGCTTGACGATAGAATCCATCTTATTCATTAGCCGTGGACTCGGCCTGGGATGTTGATTGCGACCGCACTAGCGGCAGCCGAAGGTCGACGACCACCGCGTAATGGTCTGACGTATCGAGCGAAACGGTATGGCAGATGAATGCCCGTGTGACGTGCGGCATCAGCTCTTTCGCCAACAGGATATGGTCGATCATCGTGTACACGTCGTCGCCGTCGTGGGCGCGGTTTTCATTCCAGTCCCAGTGCGAAGTGTAGCGGTCGGCTTGTCGCACAATTTTCTCCGCGACGTTGACCAGCTCCGGACCGGGTCGCGTGGTGTCGAAGTCTTTTAAGTCGCGAAGGACGGTCGTGGACGTGTCGCGCGACTTGTCTCGGTCCGGCACGTCGGCGTCGTAATCGTTGAGGTCACCCAAAACGATCGGTAAGTAGCCGCGCTTGACGATTTCGCCGCGCAGCACGCGTCCCGCGAGGACGGATTCGCCGGTACGCTTCGCGTTCGAATAACCGTCTTGCGGATTTGCCTTGAGATGCAGGCCGAGAAAACCCAATTTGTGGCCGGCGACGGTTATAAAGTACACGCTGTTGCGCGACAGTGACGTTGTATCGCGAATCATGTGGCCGTTGCGGCCGCGAAACTGGAAGCTTTCGCGCCAAGTGGGGTCGTCGCCGGCGGAAAAGTACGTACGAATCGCCTTGCCGTCGACTTCATCGGGCGGATGCCTGGTTATGACCGCAACGTCGAGCGCCGTGTACGTATCGTTCGAGTCGACATGGTACCCGCGGTAATCGGTGAGGCCCTTCTCATGCAAGATTTCCACCACTTGGTCGACCGCTTCCTTGGACGTGACCTCGACGAGATTGAAGATGTCGGGCGCGAGCG
>DASXWB010000462.1:0-4237 GCA_036503915.1 Lacipirellulaceae bacterium
GGCCGGCCTCTCGCCGCCCGTTTCACCAAGCTGCCAGCGTATGAATTTTACTAACTTCATACCGCCGGCTTGGGCCACCTTGCCAACTGATTGTTTGTCATCCCTCACAAACGGCTGTTCGGAGAGCACATGCTCGGCGTAAAAATTACGCATGCGACCTTCGATCATCTTCTCGATGATATTCTCCGGCTTGCCCTCTTTGCGCGCTTGCTCGGTGAGAAATGCACGTTCCTTCGCGACCATTTCGGGATCCAAGTCGGCAATCAACGTTGCCTTCGGCCGCATTGCGACGACCTGCATGGCAATTTGCCGGGCCAGTTCCTCGTTTCCACCTTCCACTACGAATAGCACGCCAGTCTTGGCATCGTGATGGACATATCCGCCGCAGGGCGCATCGACGCGAATGATGCGCGCCAAGCGAAACACTTCACGCATTTTGTTTTCCAGTTCATCCTTCCATTCGCGAAGCGTGACTCCCTTTCGGCTCGGCGCAGGTTGCTTCCAGAGCTCGTCGGCAGTCTTGGCGCCGGGGCCCGTCGCCAATTGTTTGGCAAGATCATTGGCGAGCTGGATTACAGCCTCATTTTTGGCCACAGGCGCTGACTCGACCTGCAGCTCGATCATCGCGCCGACCCCCGGCTTTAGCGACGAGTGGATCGCAATCCGGCCCTCCTCGGTGCTGCGGTCCTGACGCGTGCCCATGAATTTTTTGCCAGTCTCTCGCAACTTTTGTTTCGCGAGTTCGAAGTCGCCGCCGGCCTCCTGCAGCGCCTTCTTGCACTCCATCATGGGAAGGCCTGTTTCGTCGCGCAGCTTCATCACTGCTTGGGCGGTGATTTCTGCCATGGGGAAAGGCTCCTATCGAAAAAAATGACCAATAACCAAGTACCAAAGTGCGTGCCCGCTGCCGGGCATTGGTCATTGGTGCTTGGTCATTGGTGCTTATTGGATTGCTATACCAACGCCGACTCAGCACCTTCGCTGGCGTACTGACTTTGCACGGCGGCCTGATTCTTGCCGGCGATAATTGCGTCGGCGACCATCTTTATCACCAGCTCGATCGAACGCATGCTGTCGTCGTTGCCCGGAATCGGCAGATCCACCAGATCGGGATCGCAATCGGTGTCGATCAGAGCCACCGTGGCGACGCCCAGTTTCTGTGCCTCGCTCACCGCGTTCTTTTCCTTCTTGGGATCGACGATGATCAGGCACTCCGGCAGCCGGTTCATCGTGCGGATGCCGTTGAGATTGCGGAACATCTTGCGGTACTCGCGATTGAGCGCCGACTGCATTTTCTTCGAATAGGTGTCGTATTTCGCTTCGTCGCTGCGAAGCGCCTCGAGTTCTTCGAGCCGAGTCAGCCGGCTGCGAATCGTGCGAAAGTTCGTCAGCGTGCCGCCCAACCAGCGGTCGTTTACGTAGGGCATGCCGGCGCGTTGGGCCTCGCGTCCGATAGCGTCCGCCGCCTGCCGCTTCGTGCCAACAAACAGAATCAAGCTGCCGCGCCCGGCGATCTGCTGCAGGTATTTCTTCGCGCGCAACAGGCCGCGCACCGTTTCGCGCACGTCGATGATGTGGATGAGATTCTTGCGGGCGTAAATGTACGGCCGCATCTTCGGATTCCAGCGGCTGGCGCGGTGACCATAGTGGACGCCAGCTTCCACCAATTCTTTCACGAGTGCTGACACAAAAACTCCTCGAGTGGCACACCGGGGGAGTCGCTACTACGCGGTACCGCTAGCGCGGGCGCCCGGCGTTAGGCAAAACAATCGGCCAGAATGGCTCACGTGCCCCAATCCCTCGGGCCGTGCGAGGTTGGGTAGTCCTGTAGGATAATGGCATTCTATTGGGGCGGTCAACCGGGAGTCGGCCGCTCCAATAGTCGAGCGTTTAGGCTCCAATGGTGCGCAATCCGTCGAGAATGGCAGAATGAAGCCGTCCATTGGTGGCTACGATGCCGCGATTATTTGCCAACGTGCGTCCATGCGAGAAGTCGAGAGGGCGACCGTCGAGGTCCGTGATTCGGCCGCCCGCTTCGGTCACTACGATCGATCCGGCGGCCTGATCCCAGATCTTTTCGCGGTAATCGGGTCGCGACGGCGAAATCAGCCGGAGGAGGACGTCACCTTCGCCGGCCGCCAACACGGCGTATTTGGCCTGACTATCCATGGCGACCGGTTCTGCGCTGATTCGTAACGATGCGGCCAATTGGCCGATTTCGTCCGTATTCGTGTGCGCCTTTTCGACCGAGCGCAGAATGCGGGCGCTGGCTGCGGCCTCGCGATTCGAGACGGTGAGCCGCTGCCATTGATCAACAGTGCCATCGAGCGGCTGCCACCAAGTGCCGAGGCCGCGCGACGCGGCGACAAGACAGCCGCCGGCTTCCGCGGGTGGCTTAGATTGCTGTATTTCGCGTAAAGTCAGTTCGGGGCAGCCGAGGACGCCCAGCTCAACGTCACCGTCGTTAACCAGCGCCAGTGCGACGGCATATTGATCGCGGCGCAAAAATCCCTTCGTTCCGTCGATTGGATCGAGTGTCCAGAAGGTTTGAGGCGGTTCACCGCTGCCGCGGTCGATGAGGCCGCAAACTTCTTCTGGCGTTGCGTCGCGGATCACGGTGCGAACGAACGCCGTCACCTGATCGAGCGCGGCTACCCCTTCTTCAAGCCGTAACGCTGCGGCATGCTCCTCGCCGATCAAGATGGAACCTGGCAATCGTTCGGCAAGTCGCCGTGCAACGAGGGCTTGGACGGCAAAATCGGCAACCGTTACGGGCGATTTGTCGTCTTTGGTGATCGCGCCGGCGACCATCTCCCGCTGAATGCGGCGGGCCAGCCGCGACGCCTCGCGGACTGCTTCTACAGCGAATGAGGCTTCGGGCGGCGCGTTGAACATGAGCATCACGTCTTGGTGTCCCGTGTCAGCCTTCAATTCCCAACACCCGAAACCCCCGACACCCGACACCTGACACACGACTGGCCAATATAGCACGTCTGGCGACTCGCCCCAATCCGCTGCAAAACCGCCCCGCCACGCGAACCATTCGTCCCATCGCGCACCAAGCCCTGAATGGGCGCGTGTATCTCACTCTCGCGTTCACCCAATCGAGGGGGTAAACTATTTGCAGGTTTTTCTTCATTGCCGCTCAGGCGCTTTCGATTCGCGCTGCTCTGCGGGCGGGGCCGAACAATGCCGAACCGCGTTATTGCCAATCCCATCATCAACTCGCCTTTCAGCGAGCCGACGCGCCATTTTCAATTCGATGACGAAGGAATCACCGACGAAACCGTCGAAGGCCGGCGCATCAGCTCCTACTTTGTCCCAATCCCACGCGCGAAAAAGAAAAAGGGCAGCAAACAGCAGGTCTTCGACACGGAATGGACCAAGGACCGTATCGAAGAAAATCGCCTCGTCAATCAAATCCGCGCCCGTGTCGCCCTTTGGCGCGAGGGCGGATACGTCGGCGTCACTCCCACAACCGCGCAGCTTCTCACGTACTGGACCTCGCCCGAGCGCGAAAAACGCCTCTTCTTCTGTCAGATCGAGACCCTCGAAACGGCGATTTACATCACCGAGGTCGCAAAAAAATATGGCGACGCCTGGATTGAAAACGAGCTCCGAGCTGGCAACGACACGTCAAATCCCGGCCTTCCGCGGATCGCCTTCAAAATGGCCACCGGCTCGGGCAAAACCGTCGTCATGGCGATGCTGATCGCCTGGCACGCACTTAATAAGCTCGCCAACACACAGGATGCTCGCTTTTCCGACACGTTCCTGATCGTAACTCCGGGCAGCACGATCCGCGACCGCTTGCGCGTCCTGCTCCCGAACGATCCGCAAAACTACTACCGCCAGCGCGACATCATCTCGCCCGAATCGCTCGAACAACTCGGCCAGGCGAAGATTCTAATTACCAACTTCCATGCGTTTCAGCTCCGCGAGAAGGTCGCCGCCGGCAAACTCACCAAGGCAATCCTGGCTGAAGGCGAAACTGGCATATTCACGGAAACGCCTGACCAAATGGTCCGCCGCGTCTGCCGCGAGCTGGGCAACAAGAAAAACATCATCGTCCTAAACGATGAGGCTCATCATTGCTACCGCCGGAAGCCTGATGCCGAAGAAGAGAAGCTTACGGGCGACGACCGCATCGAAGCCAAGCAGCGCGAAGAAGAGGCTCGCATCTGGATTTCAGGCATCGAAGCCGTCAAATCCAAAATCGGAGTCAAAGCGATTTACG
>DASXWB010000463.1:0-2662 GCA_036503915.1 Lacipirellulaceae bacterium
GTCGTCCATGCGCGCGTAACTGCCAAACTTGATCGCAACGGGCCTGGCCGGGACATAAGCGCCGTGATCGGTGACGCGCGGCTGAGGAGCGTAGTAGTTGATGCCGTCGTCCGAGTAATAGCTGCCGTCCCAATGGCGGTCGTAATGCGGCACAACATGGTGCCAATCGGAGTCGTGCTGGTGGCCGTAATAATCGTGGTGATCGAAATGAGGATCATGGTCGTAATAACGTCCACCACCGACATGAATCCCGAATCCAAACTGCGCGCTGGCAACAGCGGCCGGCCAAAGCGCCGCGAATACGACAACCGCGATGATTCGCAAGGATTTGAGCATTTGAATGTTCCCCCGGTCGGTCCCGTCTGCCGGAAGGGACCTCGATGCTTTTCTGATGGTTAGTCGCTGCGGAAGTCCCGCTCGGCAGACGGGATTTGTTCCGCGAAGCGCAGTCGTTGCGCGTTACGTCTCTCCAAAACAAGGCCCCCAACGACCGGCGGCCCCATTAATGAAAGTATGCGTCGAATTCCAATGCGCGGACGGAGCAAGCAGCTCACAAGCTCGATATAGCGATCATGCCGGTTGTATGGCCCACCCAGAGCACTGCTATAATGCGGACCGTCAATTCTCTCCTCACAGGTGACGCGCATGAGCGATGTCACGCGGATCTTGTTGCTAAGCGAGGCGGGAGACCGAACGGGGGCCGAGCAGCTCTTGCCGGTCGTGTATGAGGAGCTTCGCAAACTGGCAGCGGCCCGACTTTCTCATGAAAAGCCGGGGCAAACGCTGACTCCCACGGCACTGGTGCACGAAGCCTGGCTCCGATTGGTTGGACCCGACAAGCAGCGTACGTGGGCTGGTCGCTCGCACTTTTTCGCCGCCGCTGCCGAGGCAATGCGGCGCATCCTCGTCGATAAAGCGCGTCAAAAGCAGACTCGCAAGCACGGGGGCGGCTGGGAACGCCTTGCTGCTGTGCCGGACGAATTTCCCGTCAAAATCCAGCGCGATCCCCTCGAAATTCTGGCAGTCCACGAGGCCCTGGAGCGGCTCTCCGATCGCTCCTCCCGCACGGCCGAATTGGTCAAACTGCGATACTTTTTAGGCTGCACGCTGCCGGAAGCCGCTGCCATCCTCGGCATCTCCGCTTCCACGGCCGAAGAGGAGTGGACGTTTGCCCGCGCGTGGCTGCGGCGGGAATGGCTCCGCGACGAAAAAAATCTCCAGCCGTAAGAAAAGCGACCGGGGGTTTTACAGCATATCTCGCATTGTACTCTGGAGGCGGGAACATGACGGGTGGGCAAACACTCTCGGAGCGCGAACTTTTCCGGGCCGCTCTGGCGTTGCCGCAAGATGAG
Source organism: Lacipirellulaceae bacterium (assembly GCA_036503915.1). Classification (GTDB taxonomy): domain Bacteria; phylum Planctomycetota; class Planctomycetia; order Pirellulales; family Lacipirellulaceae; genus JABDGM01. Next base: position 1,353 of record DASXWB010000463.1, read on the forward strand.
CGCCCCGATTACCTGGCTGCCGCCTGCGGCGACAATGCGGCGCTTCGCTACGAAATCGAATCGCTGCTTAAAGCACATGAGACATCGACCAGCTTCATGGAGACGCCTGCGCTTGAGCTCTCGGCCGACGGAGACGGCTTGGACTTGCGTTCTGAGAGTCTGGATGAACAAGCGGGCACGGTCATTGGCCCATACAAACTGCTTCAAGAAATTGGCGAAGGCGGCATGGGCGTGGTGTTCATGGCTGAGCAGCAGCGACCAGTCCGCCGCCAAGTCGCATTGAAGGTCATCAAGCCCGGCATGGACACCCGCCAGGTGATCGCCCGCTTCGAGGCCGAGCGGCAAGCGCTGGCCCTGATGGATCACCCGAATATCGCCAAAGTCCTGGATGCAGGCGCAACTGAAAACGGCCGGCCGTACTTCGTCCTCGAGCTCGTCAAGGGCGTGCCAATCATCGACTACTGCGACCAGGAGCAACTACCGCTTCGTGAGCGGCTGAAGCTACTGATCAGTGTCTGCCAGGCAGTTCAACACGCCCATCAGAAGGGGGTAATCCACCGCGATCTCAAGCCATCGAACGTACTCGTGGCGGAATATGATGGCCGGCCCGTCCCAAAGATTATCGATTTCGGTGTGGCCAAAGCGATCGGCCAGCGGCTCACCGAACAAACGATGTTCACGCAGTTCGGCCAGATCATCGGCACGTTTGAATACATGAGTCCCGAGCAGGCGCGGTTCAACCAGCTCGATGTCGACACGCGCAGCGACATCTACTCGCTCGGCGTGCTGCTGTATGAGTTGCTTGCCGGCAGCACGCCATTTGAAAAGCAGCGCCGCGAGACAGTGTCGTTCGACGAGATTGTGCGGATCATTTGCGAGGAAGAGCCACCGCCGCCCAGCACGCGCCTCAGCTCCAGCGGCGCCTTGCCGGCCATCGCCGCGCGCCGCAAGACCGACCCGGCGCGGCTCGACCGGCTGGTACGCGGCGAGCTCGATTGGATTGTCATGAAGGCGCTCGACAAGGACCGCAGCCGTCGCTATCAAACTGCCGGCGCGCTGGCGCGCGAGCTTCAGCATTATCTCGATGACGAGCCGGTCGAAGCCTGTCCACCGTCGGCCATGTATCGGCTGCGGAAACTTGCCCGCCGCCACAAAGCCGCCCTGCTTACCGCCGCGCTGGTAACAACGGCACTCATCGTGGGCATCGTGGCCAGTGTTTCACAAGCTTTTCGCGCTACGCGCGCCGAGTCCTTGGCCACCGCCCGCCTCAACGAGGCCACCGAAGCCCGCGCCCGCGCGGAGACAAATGC
>DASXWB010000464.1:0-1717 GCA_036503915.1 Lacipirellulaceae bacterium
TTTGCCTCGCCGTCGGTTTCATCGGCGGCGGCGGCAGCATGTGGCTCAGCAAGGGAGCGACGGGCGAAGCGCTCATGTACACGATCGGCGTCGCGGGCGTAAGTTTCTATCTGCCCGACATCGTGCTGTGGTTCCTCAAGAAATCGCGGCAGGACAACATTTTCTTCGGTTTGCCCGATGCGCTCGACTTGATGGTCGTATGCGTCGAGGCCGGCTTGGGCCTCGACCAGGCCATGCGCAAGGTCAGCGAGGAGATGAAGAAAACGTACGCCGTGATCGCCGAGGAGTTCGGCTTGTGCAACCTCCAGTTGCAAATGGGCCGGGCGCGTAACGAAGTGCTGCACGAGCTGGGCGCTCGCACGGGCGTCGACGATTTGAAGGCGCTGTCCGCCATACTGATTCAAGCCGACAAGTTCGGCTCGAGCGTGGCCCAGGCGCTGCGCGTGCAGAGCGATTCGATGCGCACGCGACGTCGCCAGATGGCGGAAGAAAAAGCCGCCAAGACTGCGGTGAAGCTCATCTTCCCGCTGGTGCTGTTCATCTTCCCGGCGATCTTCATCGTGCTGGTCGGCCCGGCCGCGATCACCATGATCAACGAGATGTTCCCGGCGATGAGCGGCGGCAAATAGATTGGCTACCTCGCATGAAACCGCGACAGACCACGCCTTCGGCGCGGTGCCTCGCGGCGTTATGCCGGTCGGCGCCTCACACTGACGACAGCCAACACGCTGAGCGCGGCTAGCGCCAACGACGCCGGCTCCGGCGCGGCCGCCGCAACCTGCCCGGCCGCGGGCCCGGAGGTCCGGCCGAAATTCGTGCGCCAGGCCGTGTAGCCGTCCTGCGTGCCATTGGTTTTACGCCATACGACATAATCGGCCGCATCGACCTTGCCATCGCCGTTAAAATCGCCGGCCAGGCTCGTGGCGATTAAGTCGAACGTCGGCGGATCGTGGCGCGCCGCGTGCGTGTTGCCACCCGTGATCCCCTCTCGATAGCCAACGACGAAGGTGCCGAGCAGATCATAGTCCAAGGTGAAATTGAACTCCTGCCCATTGAAACTACCGGTTAATTGGTGGGTCGCCGGGTTGTATTCGATGCCGAGCGGATACCAGCCGGGTGCGACCGTCGTCATGTCGATCGTGTGTAGAATCTCCCACTCACCAGTGACTTCGCTGTCGCCCCCGTCGCCGAAGTCGACGAGCATCAATTTTGTGAAGCCCGGCAGTGATCCAGAGCCGTCCTCAAATCGTTGATACATCCAACCCACGCCAGTGCTGCCGTTGCGTGTGACCAGCTCCGCACCGCCCGCCGGAACTTGCCCGATGCCAGCCGTCGGGTCTGGACTTCGATAGAACGGATCAGCACCGCCGATACCGTAGTGCGACGTCTCCCACTCCTGGTCCTCGGTAATCTGGCCAACGCCCATTGGGGCGGTGTCGAAGTAGGCGTACAAGTTGAAGCCGTTGATCAGCTCTTTGCCATAGACCGCGTTTCCGCCAAAAGCCGGATCCCAGGCGATGATCGCCTTGCCGTCCTGCGGCGAACGGTTGGGAAGAGCGCGTGGATTGTTGGTGTCGGCCACCGTCGGGTCGATGACCCTCGGCAATACGAAGGAGGCGTGATATTGGTCAAGATCTTGACCGATCGAAAGGGAATCGACGTCGGGCACCACGTGAGCTGGCACCTCGCTCACGTTGTTCGTTGCGCCCGGCGTCAC
>DASXWB010000465.1:0-6611 GCA_036503915.1 Lacipirellulaceae bacterium
CCGGACGACAACGTCGCAGTAGCCAGTCGGAAGGACGAGTCATGGTCCAATATCCAACCGCGGAGAAGTTTCTGCCGCCGCGACTGAACCTCAAAGCGTTGCGCGACGCGGCTGACACCTGCAAAGGCTGCGACCTGTATAAGAACGCCACGCAGACGGTGTTCGGCGAAGGCCCGCGCAATGCGCCGATGATCTTGCTCGGCGAAACGCCCGGGGACGAAGAAGATAAGCAAGGCCGGCCGTTCGTCGGCCCGGCCGGACGGCTCCTCGACAGCGCTTTGGAGGAGGTCGGGCTTGCGCGCGATGAAGTTTATGTTACCAACGCGGTGAAGCATTTCCGCTGGGAGCCCCGCGGTAAACGGCGGCTCCACAAAAAACCTTCGGCACGGCAGATCGAAGCCTGCAAGCCATGGCTGCATGCCGAGATCCTCGTCACCAAGCCGGAGATCATCGTCTGCATGGGCGCAACCGCCGCCCAAGTCATGATGGGCGCCAGCTTCCGCATCACAAAGCATCGCGGAAAGTTCTTCAAAAGCGACGACGCCGCCTCGCTCATGGCCACCTATCACCCATCAGCCATTCTCCGCGCGCCGGATAAAGACGACCGCGACCGAAAACGGGCTGAGTTTGTCGACGACCTGCGCCATGCGCTCGAGCGCCTCCACTCGAACGGTGCCGCGGCGCGGCGTAGACATTGAAAGACGGCGGCCCGTTGCTCTCTTCAATCGCCGCTCACCGGAACTGTGTCAAAATGCCGCGTTTGGCACCGGGCTTGCTAGCATAGCTAGCAGAGTCGTTTTCATTTAACAGGCAGGCGATGCGCAGTAGCACGATGCGGGCTTTTTCTGCCGCGATCTGCCCGCACGGCGACGCCTGCCGCTGATCATGTCCGCAAAAGCTCCATCGTGAGCGGTTTCGGAGCAAGCACCATGTCGCGTCCTATCTGGAAAGGCCATATCTCATTTGGATTGGTCAACGTTCCCGTCGTCTTGTACTCGGCCGAACGCCGCTCTGACCTGAGTTTCCGGCTGATCGATAGCCGCAATTCGGCCCGTGTCCGCTACGAGCGCGTCAACGAAGAAACAGGCGAGGAAGTCCCTTGGGACAAAATCGTCAAAGGCTACGAATACGAAGAAGGCAATTACGTGCTGCTGAGCGAGGAGGAACTCGAGCATGCATCGGCCGAGATGACGCGGACGATCGAGATCGAGGAGTTCGTCGATTTGAAGGCGATTGACGTTCGATTTTTCGACAAGCCGTACGTGCTCGTGCCGGGAAACAAGGGCGAGAAGGGATACGTGCTGTTGCGCGAAGCGATTTCCGAGGCGGGCAAGGCCGGGATCGCGCGCGTGGTGATTCGGGCGCGGCAATATCTGGCCGCACTGATTCCACAGGGCGACGCCTTGGTATTGGAATTGCTCCGCTACCCGCAGGAGCTGGCCGACGTGAGCGAGTTCGATCTGCCAGGCAAGGATCTTCGCGAGCACGGCGTACAGAAGAAGGAAATTGACCTGGCTACAAAGCTCATCGGCGGCATGACGGCCAAGTGGAACCCGTCGAAGTATCACGACGAGTATCGCGACGTGCTGTTGAAATTAATCCAGCGAAAAGTGGACGCCGGTCAGACCGAGGTCATCTACGATGAAGTCCCCGAGGAAGCGCCCGTTAAGCACACGATCAATTTTATGGACGTGCTGAAGAAGAGCGTGGAGCACGCCTCGAAGGGCCGCGCGAAAGACGGCCAACCGGCGAAGCCCCGCGCGACAGCTCGCAGCCGCAGGCCGCGCAAGCAGCGCGCCGGGTAATCGTCGGCTGCTAAGGGCGGCGCAGCGATATGAGCCTCAAAGAATACAAGCGCAAGCGCGATTTCCGAAAGACGCCGGAACCGTTGGGCGACGGCGCAAGGAATGCGCCTGGCCGGCAGTTTGTCATTCAGAAGCACGCTGCGCGGCGGTTGCACTACGATTTCCGACTTGAACTGAACGGCACGTTAAAGAGCTGGGCAGTGCCCAAGGGCCCCAGCCTCGATCCCTCGGTAAAAGCGTTGGCCGTTGAAGTCGAGGACCATCCGCTTGACTATGCGACGTTCGAGGGCGTAATTCCGCAAGGCGAGTACGGCGGCGGCACTGTGATGGTTTGGGACCGCGGAACATGGGAACCCGAGGGCGATGCGGCCAAAGACCTGAAGCAAGGAAAACTGAAACTTCGCCTGCACGGCGAAAAGCTCTCCGGCACCTGGGCGCTGGTGCGCATGGCCCGGCGGTCGGGCGAGGACCGAAACAATTGGCTCCTCATCAAGCATCGCGACGAAGCCGCTCGGCCGAGCGCCAAGTCGGACATTCTCACGCGAAAGCCGCGCAGCGTATTGTCGGGCCGCACCATGGACGAAATCGCCTCCGATGCCGACCGCGTCTGGTCGAGCAACGGCAAGGCGGCGGCGAACTCGCGAGCACGAAAGGCGGCGCGAAGTTCGGTCAAGAGTGCGAAAACGCCAGCAGCGAAAAGCGGGAATTCGAAAGTGGCCCCGCGCAAAAATCGTTCGCCCATCAATGACAAGGATTTGGCCAAGGTCACCAATGCGCGCCGCGCCAAGCAGCCGGTGGAGTTTCGGCCGCAGCTTGCCACGTTGGCGTCCGGCGTGCCCAGCAGCGACGGCTGGCTCCATGAATTGAAGTTCGACGGCTATCGCGCGCTGGCGTTCTTCGAAAATGGCAACGTCCGCTTGATCAGTCGCAACGGCAACGACTGGACCGACCGGTTTCAAGCCGTGGCCGACGCGCTGGAGAAACTGCCCATCAAAAACGCGATCCTCGACGGCGAAGTTGTCTCGCTCGACGAGAGTGGTCTGTCGAACTTCCAGCAGCTGCAGAACCAGATGAAGCGCGGCGATGATGAGTCGCTGGTGATTTACTTGTTCGATCTGCCGCACTGCGAGGGATTCGACCTTACGCAAACGCCGCTGGTCGAACGGAAGGAACTTCTGGCTCGCCTCCTTCTCTCGGCGAATCCTAAAAATGAAGGCACCGTGCGTTACAGCGACCACATCCTCGGGCATGGAGAAAAAGTCCTGCAACATGCCTGCCGCAGCGCCATGGAGGGCGTCGTTTGCAAGCGCGCCGACAGCACGTATCAAGAGGCTCGCTCCTCGAGCTGGGTCAAAGTGAAGTGCCTCAAGGAGCAGGAATTCGTCATAGCCGGGTACACCAGGCCGGAAGGCTCGCGCGTGGGATTCGGGGCCCTGTTGCTTGGATACTACAACGACAAGGGCCAGCTGGTTTACGCCGGCAAGGTGGGCACAGGATTCACGACTCAGTCGTTGCGAGAGCTTACGGCCGAATTGAAGAAACGCCGCACCGATTCGTCGCCCTACGCCGAGCTGCCGAAGGGCGTACGGCGGCGCGGTATTACGTGGGTCAAGCCGGAGCTCGTGGCCCAGGTCGAGTTCGGTGAATGGACCAGCGATGGCCGCCTGCGGCAGCCTTCCTTCCAAGGCTTGCGCGACGACAAGCCGCCGACCAAGATCACCCGCGAAATGCCCAAATCGCCGGCAGCATTGGAAAACTCGACCAGCAACGGTGCCATGAAAAGCAAAACAAAATCGACAAAAACCAAGCGAGCGAAGCCGGCGCGGGCAAAATCGACGGCAGCATCCCGCAACGCAAAAGGCGAGGTCGAGGTGGCCGGAGTGCGCCTCACGAACCCCGATCGCGTGCTGTATCCCGATGAAGGGATTACCAAGCGCGATCTGGCCGAATATTACGAGCGCGTTGCCGACTGGATCCTGCCGCACGTCGTCGGCCGTCCGCTCACGCTGGTGCGCTGCCCGGAAGGCTACACCGGCGAATGCTTCTTCCAAAAGCACTTCACCGGCTCGCTGCCCGACGCCGTGCGGGCCGTCATGGTTCCCATCAAAGGCAAGCGCGAGGAATACGTCGCCGTCGACGACATTGCAGGCGTCGTGGCGCTTGTGCAGATGGGCGTTTTGGAGATTCATCCCTGGCCGGCGCGCGAGGACAAGCTCGAAAGTCCAGACCAAATCGTGATGGACCTTGATCCAGGTGAAGGCGTCGAGTGGAAGGCTGTCGTCGAGGGAGCAAAGGAAACTCGCGATCGCCTCGCCGCGGTAGGGCTGGATAGCTATTTGCGTACGTCCGGCGGCAAGGGCTTGCATGTTGTCGTGCCGCTCGCTCGGCGCAACACCTGGGACGAACTGAAGCAATTTGCCAAATCGATTGCCGACACGATGACGCGCGAGTCGCCGGAGCGCTATTTGGCGACGCTGAGCAAGGCCAAGCGACGCGGCAAAGTATTTGTTGATTATCTGCGTAATCAGCGCGGTGCCACGGCGATTGCCTCCTACTCCACTCGCAGGAAGCCCGGTGCGCCGGTCGCCGTGCCGCTGGCGTGGGAGGAACTGTCCACACGCACGAAGCCGGACATGTACAACATCAACAACCTGCCCAAACGATTGGCGAAGTTGACCTCCGACCCCTGGGATGGCTTCTCTTCGACGCGCCAATCGATCACGCGCAAGATGATGGCGGCCTTTTCGTAATAAACCGCCAAGTCGCCAAGAACGCCAAGTAAAAGAGCAGGCGGTGCGCCTGACTTCTTGGCGCTCTTGGCGTCCTTGGCGGTATCCTATTCCCGCGCCGGCGCGAGCTGCGGATCATCCAGATCAAGCCGATACAGAATCTGATTGTAGTCGTAGCGCGGTGTCGGCTCGGGCCGGTCGGCAAATGTTTGCGTGTAAGTCCCTTCAAACAACAGAATGGGCGAGCCCTCGGGCGTAAACTCGGGATGAATCCGCGGATTATAGAACGTGTAGTTCTTGTGCGAGAGCACTTTCACCGCCCTGCCCCAAGGGCCGTAGGGCGAATCCGCTTCGGCGTACCAGATTTCGCCGAAGGCCGAGGGCTTGCCGAACTTCTGCATGAACACGGTCACATAGCGCTTGCGATAAGCGTTCCATGCGATCGAACCGGAGTGCGGCGAAACGGGGGAATCATCATCCGCCGACAATAGCTCATCCTGCGGTTCGAGCACTTCCCAGGATTTTTGATCTTGCCAGGCCTCGAACGTGGCGCGGCAGCGCAGCTTCGGCAACGGATCGCCGAACAGCAGCCATTTCTCGCCGCCGTCGCCGTCCACGATTATTGGATGACCCTGGGGAACCGGCGGGTGTTTGGGCGACCTGTCGGATTTGGTCCAAACGGTTCGCAGCGGCTCAAAGCGTTCCGCCTCGTCGTTCCATACGCACAAGCCGCATTCGTACGCTTCCAGCGGCGGCTTGATCTTGAAATACGTAGCGACAAGCCGGCCTTCTCCGGACTTGTCCGGCAAGCTTACGTAACCGGTGAGCCATGTAGGCCCAGAGCCGGGCATCTGCGCCACGCCGCGCGTGCGTCCTTCGTCGTCGCGGAAGTATTTGAGCGCGAGCCGCAGCGGCGGCTCGAACGATTCGAGCGGCTGCACCGCGCTGGTCGCGCTCGTCATGTGAAAGATCCCTAGCGGATACCGCGCAAGTGAAGTGTCACCCCAGGCCCAGAACAAACGTCCGCGATGCGCTGCGTTCTGCACACTGTCGCATCCGAGGACGCCGCTTTCGGGCCAATCCAATTTGTCGCCCAGTTTTTGAGATTCAGCGAACAGGCCGGCGCCGGTGATTCGCCCCAGGCACTTCGCAATGCTCGTGCGACTGATTTTGACGATTAGTGACTCGCCCGGCTGCGGCGTGAGGCGCACACCACGATTGCCGAAACCGTCGGCCAGCACCTCGTAACCGTCCGCGATAACAGTGAACCAAGTTTCTTGGCCCATCAGCTCGGGCAGATCGAACGCGATGATGCCGGCGTTGTCGCTGATAAATCGTGCTTGATGGGTCGTGCGCAGCTCGACGAGCGGCACCGGCCAGCCCGTTTCCTTGTCGACAACTTCAATGCGACAAAGCGTACGCTCGTCGGCATGCGCTTGGTCAGCGCCAAGCAGCAGAACAACGATGAATAAAAACATGGCGTTGCGACGTTGCATAATTCAATTGGCCGTTACGTGATAATGCCATTCAAGCGTTCGACAAAGCCGCGCAGCGGCTTAGGCACTTAGCCGTGGGCGTAAGCCCACGAACCGCGGGCCCGAATATTTCATTTGAGCCGCGCAGCGGCGGCACAGATTCCGTGTCGCCGCTGCGCGGCTCGCGATTTGTTATTGCAACCATACCGTGGGCTGGCGCCCACGGCTAGGCGCCGTCGCCGCTGCGCGGCGGTCGATCGGCATCCGTCCGTCCATTCGCAGACTGTATTTCGAAACATATGCCATGCGAGCTGGTCGGCGCCCGGTCCATAGCCTTTGGCCGGAAATTGATGCATCCCCTGCAACTTGCAAAGGACGTTACTGTTGCCCTATCCTTTTGCTTATCGGAAACATCCCCACAACAGGTTATCGATGATTCTTGCCGCTCTGTTTGCAGGTCCAGCGAGCACGCCGGCCGCGGAACCGACGGTCGCCCCCTTCGGCTCCTGGCGCTCGCCGATCACCACGCAGATGCTGGTTCAGGGCTCCGTGCGCTTTGGAGATATGAGCGTCGACGGCGAGACGTTGTATTGGGTGGAGAT
>DASXWB010000466.1:0-5196 GCA_036503915.1 Lacipirellulaceae bacterium
CAACCGTGTAGCTGCGGGGGGTCGTCAGATTGACGTAATCGTTAGGCAGCTCCTGCCAGTCGAGGCTGGTCTTGGAGATGGTGGCCAGCCACTGCATCACATCGGGCCAGGGCTGGCCAATAAAGTTGAACGGCGGCACGCGGCCGCTCTTGTCCAGCGTGACCTCAAACTCGCGCGGGTCGGGCACGCGGGGTGGCTTTTCGGGCCGCTTCACGCTGTCGGCCGGCGCATCCTTCTTTTCGCCTTCGCCTTCTTTTTTTTCGCCATCCTTCGGCGCCTCCGCTCCGGGCGGCGTTGCCGGCTGGGCTCCTGGTGGAGCGCCGGGCTGACCCGCTGCTCGGGCCGCCTCGATGGCCTTCATCTGCTCGGGCGATGGCTTACCAGCAGGAGTAACCACCGACACAGGGGCGTCTTGGCATGATGCCGGTCGGGTCATTAGAGGAATTGCTAAACCAACCACAACCGTCGGGAGCCAAATCCAGCGGTTCCGATCCTGGTTCGCAACCATAGAATGCCTCGCTCCGAACGTAAGCCGCTCGTGCTTGCGCCGTCTGCCCTGCGTGAACGGAATCATTATAGGCGGGGGGGCCGGCGGCCACAAACCAGGCGGGTTTCTGGCGACGAGCCGGTCTTAGGCCAAAGCCGATTGGATCGCCCGTCGTCAAACCGACGTACCAACCCCTTCGGTTTAGACGCACGCGGACACAGAATCACTCACGTAAAACCGCGATTTTTCCAGAATCTTTCAACGCGGCGCATTCGCCGATATCATCGGCCGCGGGCAGCTTAACTATTGCATAGCTGCCAGGATGCATTCAACAAACTCCGATGTCGAAGCCTTGCCGCCGAGATCGCCTGTGCGCACTTCACCGCGACCGAACACCTCGCGGACGGCGTTTTCGATGCGGTCGGCCGCCGCTTTTTCGTTAAGATAGCGGAGCATGAGCACGGCGCTGAGGATGATGGCCGTGGGGTTGGCCACGCCCTTTCCGGCAATGTCCGGCGCGGTGCCATGGACGGCTTCGAAAACGGCCACGCCGTTGCCCACGTTTGCGCTTGGTGTCAGGCCCAGGCCGCCGACGAGGCCGGCCGTCAAATCGGAAATGATGTCGCCGAACAGGTTTTCCATCACCATGACATCGAACGAATGTGGATTGAGCACCAGCTTCATCGCCGTCGCGTCGATGATCGAGTCATCGAACGCAATATCGGGATACTCACCCGCCACACGGCGGCACGTGCGCAGGAACAGCCCGTCGCTTAATTTAAGTATGTTGGCCTTGTGCGCACATGTGACTCGCTTGCGGCCTTGCCGGCGGGCCGTTTCGAAAGCAAACCGCGCGATCCGCTCCGACGCAGCCTCTGTCACAATGCGCAGGCTCTCCACGACCCCGGGCACGACCTCGTGCTCTAAACCGCTGTAGAGTCCCTCGGTGTTCTCGCGGACTACAATCAAATCCACGTTCTCATATCGCGAGGGCACGCCGGGCAGCGATTTGGCCGGCCGGTAATTGGCGTACAGCTGCAGCTTCTGGCGCAGCTCGACGTTCACGCTGCGGAAACCGGTGCCGCTTGGCGTGGCCGTCGGGCCCTTGAGCGTCGCATCCGCGCCGCGGACCGCGACGAGCGTTGCTTCGGGCAATGGGGCGCCAAGCTTCTCCAGGGCAGTCTGGCCGGCAAGATGCTCTTCCCATTGAATATCGAGCCCTGTCGCATTGACGACGCGCCGGGCTGCTGCGGTCACCTCGGGACCGATGCCGTCGCCGGGGATGAGAACGATGCGGTAGGACATGAGATTGACCGTCAGGTGAGCAGATAAGTAAGTGAGTAGGTAGATTCTCACACATACGCACTTACTCACCTACTCACTTACTCACTCTGCGACAAAAAAAGAGGCCCGGCTCCCGCTGGGGGAACCGGGCTCTGTTGGTTGCTTTGAGAACAGGCCGAGCCTACACGTCTGCAAGTCGGCACTCAACTCAGAAGCAGGTGGTGGTCGCCTGAGGCGACCCGCCGGCCAAACTCAGGTTGAACCACCTCGTTGGCTGCAAGAACATATGTCGTACAATGGACCACCTCCTTCCTACTAGTTGCCATGGCAGGCCAACCTAGAATGCCAAAAATGAGACAGGTCAGCATTGCCCTCTAGTCCGTCGTGCCGCGTAAGCACGAACCCGTCGCCATTTATTATAGTCGGACGTCCGGGCGAGGCTACATAATAATTGCCCAGATTTCCACAGCATTTACCAGACCCAAAAACCGCGGGCCGGTTCGCGCCAGGAGGTGCCGCGAGCCGAGCGGCACCTCGACATGTCTTTGGCGAAAGCCATCGTCCGCCTTGGACTTCGGCGAGCTCAGTCGAACCGCGGACCTACTATGAACGCCAAACAGCTCCACAAGCTCGGCGTCCCGCCCGACTGCACAAAGGCTGCCATCCGGGCACTCGCCAAGGCGGCCCAACAGGGCACCGGCATGGGACTCAAAGGGAAGCGGGCGCGGCAGCTGGTGGCCGCCGTCGTTGAAAATCCGCGCGCCCACGAAACCGACCCCATCTGGGGCGAGTTCGCCCGCGAGCTGGTGGCCGAACGAACGCCGGTCGCTCGAGAGCCAATCTCCTACCGCACCTGGGGCGACGACATCGACACCGCCGCCCACGAGCAGATGCGTGTGGCCTGCCAGGTGCCAAACGCCGTCGGCGCGGCCTTGATGCCGGACGCGCACGTTGGATACGGACTGCCGATTGGCGGCGTTCTGGCCTGCGAGAACGCCGTGATACCGTACGCCGTAGGTGTCGACATCGCCTGCCGCATGAAGCTCTCCGTGCTCGATCAGCCGGCCGAATCGCTCACGACCGATTTCAATCGCTACAAGGAAGCTCTTCTTGGCGGCACCCGGTTCGGCGTCGGCGTCGAACACCATCCGGCGCAAACGCACCCGGTGATGGACGCTGATTGGAACATCACGCGCATCACGCGCGAACGAAAAGACACAGCGTGGAAGCAACTGGGCACGAGCGGCTCGGGCAACCATTTCGTCGAGTTCGGCGTATTGTCGATTCCGCAAGCTGATAAGCAACTAGGCTTGGAAGCCGGCGAGTATGTCGCGCTGTTGAGCCACAGCGGCAGCCGCGGGGCGGGTGCGGCCGTGTGCAGCACTTACAGCCAAATCGCTCAGGCAGCGCTTCCGAAGCGATACAAGGACCTCGGCCGGCTGGCTTGGCTAAGCCTCGACAGCGAAGCGGGCCAAGAATACTGGCACGCCATGAATCTCATGGGCGAGTACGCGAGGGCCAATCATGCGGTCATCCACCGCCTTGTGTCGAAATTATTGGGCGCTGAAATCATCGCCGGCGTCGAAAACCATCACAACTTCGCCTGGAAAGAACGACACCAGGGCCGCGAACTGATCGTCCATCGCAAGGGGGCGACGCCCGCCGGCGTCGGCCAGCTCGGCGTCATTCCGGGCACGATGGCCGACCCGGCCTTTGTCGTTCGCGGGCTGGGCAATCCGCAGAGCTTCAACTCGGCCTCGCACGGGGCTGGCCGCCGCATGTCGCGCAAAAAGGCCAATGACATGTTCCGCATTCAGGCCGTGCGCAAGGAGCTCGAACAGCGCGGAGTGCACGTGCTGGCGGCCGGTTCCGACGAAGTGCCTGGCGTTTACAAAGACATTCGCGAAGTCATGGCCGCCCAGCAGGACCTTGTCGAAACCGTGGCCCACTTCGACCCGAAAATCGTCCGCATGTGCGGCGACGGAAGCCGGGCGGAGGATTGATGCGTGATTTTGCCTGGCTCGACGGCTATGCTAATGGCGCCGGCCGCCAGGCCGAATTTATTTTCAGCCGGATCAACACATCTATTTAAGGAGCTATGCCATGCGCCGCTTGAGAGGGCCGCTTCTCGTCGTATTGATTTCGACACTCGCCGTCGTATCTTCGGCGAACCAGCATGCCATAGCTCAGTTCGGCAGTGGGCGCGACGACGATGAGCAAGTAGTGGAGAACCGGCCTTCTGAGCAACCAAAAGCCATGATCGCCCTTACGCTTTGGATCCTCAAACTTTCGGAGTCGCATGAAGAGGCCGATCCCGAGCTTACGGCAAAACTTGCGCAGCGAGCCGAAAATTTATCGCCCGTGGTTGGCTCCATAAGCGACGTTCGCGAGCTCGTCGGACAAATGCGGGTTGCCGGGATGCTGCATACCGAGCGCGAGTTCCGCCTGGTAACACTTGTCGGCGGGACGCTTGAACATCAAACCGGCCTTCATCAACCGCGAATCGTCGCTACAGCAATCGACCCACAGCAAGGGCAAACCAACGCAATTAAATATGAGCCGACTGGAATTAAGATCAAGGCTAGGGCGGAAATTGATGCAGAAGGTTACGTGGAAGCAAGCCTGGAGATTAGCGAAAGCAACGTGGTGAAGTCGGAAGATGTTTTAATTGCTATCTCCGGCGAAGGCGGGCCACTTTTTGCCGATATAATCACGAGTCGCGAGTTTAGCTCAACCGCGCGCGTAAAGAACGGCGGAGCGGTCTTGCTTCAAAGTGATTCAGTCATCGACACGGCCGACCCATCGCGGGACGCGAAGCAGTTGATCATCCTTGGTGCGGCGGTCGTCGACTCGCCGGATTAGCAGCGGGCCGTTGCCCTACGCTTTCGGCGTCCGACAACTCATGTATTTACTCAATCAATTGTTTAATTAAGGAACAGGCTGATGCGCCTGATGCTACCGCGCGCGGTTGTATTTCTTCTTTTGGCGATCATGTTCGCCTCGGCGATTTATCCGACGGGCTTCGCACAAGAAGCGGAGGAAGGTCAGAGGCAGCGCCGCCGAACTCGGCAACCCATCGTTCCGAGTCCACGAGAGCGAGGCATCTTCGGCCGTCAAGGCGCCGATCAATCGGCAGGCGAGGCTACGTTAAGTAAAGAGCCGCGGCAGGCAATTGCCTTGACTGTCTGGATGCTGACGCTTGGTGAGTCGGCCAAACCAGCGGCCGACGACTTGGGCGCCGACCTCGTCGAGCGTCTCATTAACCGGCCAAACGCCTACCAGTCAATCGACGAAGTTCGCGAATTGGTGGCGCGTCTGAAAGGCGCCGAATCCTTTCGCAGTTCGCGGGAATTCCGAATTGTCGCGCTCGACGGGCAATCGGCCAGTGCACAAGTCGGCGGCAACTTGCCACGTGTTATCGCCAC
>DASXWB010000467.1:0-1699 GCA_036503915.1 Lacipirellulaceae bacterium
CATAGCCTCCACCCAAATATGAGATCACCATCCGCACTCTCGACGTCGGCAAACGAAATACTTTGCCGATATCGCCCCGTACCTGGAAGGGATGCTGCGCCGAAGACCACACAGTAACGCCATCTTCATTCCAATGGGCAATGACCGCGTGCGGCTCCATCGCATAATGATAAACCATCGGAAACGTAAACTGGTCTTCGAGAACCAAATGAGACTGCGCAAAGGCCTCGTGCACATCGCCGCGGACCACGCTCTCGTGACTGCAGATGTTATCGCTCCGCCCTTCGTGTATCAGAGCAGCGCCGGGGGCGCGCGCCCTATCGATGCCGATGGCGGCCGGAAGTTCCTCATATTGCACCTCGATTAGCGCGGCAGCCTGTTCAGCCGTGGCCTGATCGACTGCCGCAACAGCTGCTACTGGTTCTCCAACGTAACGGACTTTATTCATCGCAATCACCGGGCGCCCGGAGTAAATGGCGTTGAGATCCGATATATCCGCATTCGTCAGTACCGCCGCGACGCCTTCAAGCGCTTCAGCTTTGGACGCGTCGATTGAGACAATCCTCGCGTGAGGATAGGAACTGCGAACCACCTTCCCGTGCAGCATCCCGGGCACAGCCAAATCGCCGAGAAATTTCGCCTGGCCTGTAACTTTTTCAATGCCATCTACTCGCGGGACACTCTGACCGACAAACTTGAGCGATTGTTTGACCATTGCTCTCCATCCACAGCTAATTTTCGTTGAACCTAACAAAGCGATGTTTCCCGCGCAAGGAAAGCTGCAGCGTGTTACGTGTCAAAAACGAAAACGCGTCGATTGATGATGCGGCTCGATCAGCAAACATCGAATGTTAGGAATCGATTGACACATCGGCTATAACTTTGTTCATGCGTTTTCCTGATCGGCTTATCCGCGGCATTCTTGTTCGCCGATACAAACGTTTTCTCGCCGATGTACGCCTGGCTGACGGCCGAGTCGTCATAGCCCACTGCACCAACACCGGCAGCATGACAGGCTGCGCCGAACCCGGTAGCACGGTGTATATTTCACCCAGCACGAAGGAAGGCCGCCGTTTGCTGTATACTTGGGAAATCGTCAAAGTCGGAACAACTTGGGTCGGCATTAACACCCTGCATCCGAACCGACTCGTCGCCGAATCCATAGAAAAAGGCGTCATCAGCGAACTGCGGGGATATACGGCAATCCATCGTGAAGTGATTACGCGCCAGGGCACACGATTAGATCTGCGGCTCGATGACAATAATGGCTTTTGTTTCGTCGAAGTTAAAAATGTCACACTCGCCATAGATGGTGCGGCGGCATTTCCCGATGCAGTTACCGAGCGCGGCACTAAACATTTGAAAGAATTGATCTGGCTTCGCAGAAAAGGCCATCGGGCCGCGGTAGTTTTCGTAATCCAACGCGGCGACTGCAACTATTTTCGACCGGCCGATGAAATCGACTCGGAGTACGGTCGCTGGTTGCGCCGAGCCGTCAAAGCGGGCGTGGAAGCGCTGCCTTATCGAGCACGAGTCACGGCTAAGGAAGTGGTCCTGACCGAGCGGCTTGAAGCGAGATTCTAATCAGATCTACAACTAGTACGGACGCAGCTCCGGCCCTCGTTGAGAGAGACGGTTTGGGGTCAATCAACTTTAGCCAATAAAGATGAATCGGGCCTCAGCTCTGTGTAAACGGAGT
>DASXWB010000468.1:0-3155 GCA_036503915.1 Lacipirellulaceae bacterium
CGATCGGTTCCGGTGCCGATTTCGAGATGCCGCGGTTCTCCGGGTTGGGGTTGCTGCGCGTAGGACCGGCTATCACTCCCGGCGACTACAACATCGACGGCCTTGTTAACGCGGCCGACTATGTTCCTTGGCGCAAGAACGATGGTACACAGCAAGGTTATAATACTTGGCGCACTAACTTCGGTGCATCAACGTCTAGCCCGTCGCTTTCAATTGCCTTAGTGCCGGAACCGGCGAGCGCTACACTGGTCGTACTGGCAATCGCGGCCGTCTGTTGGACCGATCGACTCCGACCTTCACGAAAACTCTCGGGAGACGGGCCTTCATGAGGAGCAACCAATGCAGACTGGTGACGAGATTTTTAAGCGTGCGCTTGGCAAACTGCTAATCGAGATCTTCGACGGCCCGCCTGGAAATGAGGCATATCTGCTCAATCCGGGCGATCCGGGGCTGTTGCGCCAGCTTGAATCGATCGATGCACGCACCGCATCGACGCGAACGATGCCGGGAAAAACCACCATCGCGTCGCACGTGGATCACGTCCACTACGGATTCACGCTGATGAATCGCTGGGCATCCGGTGAACCGAACCCGTTTGCCGGCGCCGATTGGGAGGCCAGCTGGAAGCGCACCACCGTTACCGACGACCAGTGGCGAACGCTGCGCGACAATCTTCGCCGCGAGTCCGAAGCTTGGCGAAAACACGTGGCCGCCCGCACCTCATGGGACGACATGGCCGCAGCCGGCGCGCTTTCCAGCGCCGCGCACACGGCCTATCATCTGGGGGCGATACGGCAAATTCTCGCGGCCATGGAACGCAGCACGACATAAACCAGCGAGTCCTTTATGAACGCGCCGGACCATTGTAAGAAACCTACGACCGCCCGTATCTGACACGGTCGCACCACCGCTGAAAAGCGCGATCCTCCGGCTATTGAACGGAGTTCCTGTCGCTGGTCAGACGCGCAGGCTTACGCAGGAGTGCGGTTATCAATAGCACCATACCGAAGGCGCCCAGCAATGCGGAACTCGGTTCGGGCGCGGCGGCTGCGGCCCCTAAGCTCGTTCCGGACCCGGACGTCCGTCCAAAGTTGGTGCGCCAGAGATTGTAGCTTTCCTGCGAGCCGTTGGTCTTCCGCCAAACGACATAGTCGGCCGCGTCGACCTTTCCGTCCTCGTTGAAGTCGCCGGGAAGAACATCGGGGCCGGTAACGTAGCTAATGTTGGCCAGGCGGAGCCCAGAGGTGGGGCTGCTGTACAACAATTGCAGGTCTTGCGCGCCGCCGATGTTGAACACGTTTCCCAGATCGGCGGACTCTCCCTGTGCTAGGCTCATCGCCGAGCGCAGATTCACCTCGCTCAGGATATTGGCGCTACTGAGCGGAGCTTCATCCCAGCCATCGCCGAGCGGGTCGTCTGACTCGCCGTCATCGAGACTCGACCAATTGCCCAAGTTAAGCGATCCGGCCGTGCTGCGCAGCTCATAATAGCTCATCTCCACGGGCACGCTTTGCGCGTTCGCGATGCTCACAGCTCCGGTCGTTGTGTTCACCTCGAGCGTCAGTTTAGCCGGCGGCGTCGGCAATTCATCAGCGATTTCGATGCCGTTCAGAAAGACGCCGTGTGTGTCGACCGTCGTTTCGCGAGCTCGCAGAAGCAGATTGCCCGAAGCGTCGCTGCGGAACAGGCCGTCGAACCTGTATTCATCGTCCGCGGGGGGACTGAAGGCGCCGAGAAAAGCAGTGGTCAATACTTGGACGTTGGCATTGTTGCCGTCCAGCCAATTCGCCATGCGGATGGTGCCTGTCGAGCCGGTATCGAAAGCATAAATCGAAACGGCGTACTCCGTGTTTGGCATCAGGGCGCCGCCGCTATCGATAGCGACGTCCAGGCCACCTCCCTCTCCTGTGCTCGTAGTTCCCGCACCATGAGCAAAAATGAAATCGTCGTACAGCTGATTCAACGTGGGGGCGGTTGTGGGCGTCGCGCGGTCGCGGTCATCAAACACGCCCATCGGCGAACCGGCCTCGTTCACCGCTGTGAGCGTAATCGTGTAGCCGTTCACCGTGCCGGTGGAAGTGCCGAGCGGTCCTGTGGTGCCGGTTTGCATGGTGTAGGGGCTGAAGCCGGGCACCGTGTTGTCCCCTGGCGGCGCGGGCGTGGCCGGCTCACCGGCCCGCGAATTGACGTCAACTTTCAGCAAAGTGACGGCGCTTGCGGGACCGGCCAGAATCAAGCAAGTGAGGACGGCCAGTCCTGAGCCGGCGATGCGACGGCGGGCGCAAACGAGCGCCCCGCCTGCTGCCACGAGGACCAATGCAATGCTTGTCGGCTCAGGGATTTGTGCCAGCATTGCCTCAAACGAGCCCTCACCGTTCTCCGCGTTGAACGAAGCACGGAAGATCGCCCAATCGTTGAAGTTTACGGGACCATCGCCCGTGATATCGCCGGCGCGGTAGTTCTGCACGCGCGTCGGCAATCCCGGGGTTGAATGCAGATTTGACAACAGTGTTTGAAAGTCGGCGAGGTCGACCGCCCCGTTCGCGTCGAGATCCCCATTGGCGATGGGCGTGCCGGTGAATTCCGGCGCGATCACTGCCAATTCATTATCCGACCGCATTAGTCGGACCAGGACGTTTTCAAACGGTGTGCGCTGCCAAATATTGCCAAAGCTCACCGAACCGCCGTTCGCCGCGATGGTAATCCCAGTTTCCGCAGGATCTATTTGACTTAATTGGGTCGAAAACTCTGTGGCGGGATTCGGCATCGTCGTGGTGGTCCAGCCGGCGATGGTCGTCCAGCCGCCGCTATCCAGCGAGGCGGACGTCGATTCGATCGAGTAGCCCTTGATCTGAAAACTCGTCGATGTGGGATTGGTGATTGTCAAAGCGCCCGTTGCTCGATCGATGGTCGTGACCAAGGAAACGGGCGTGCCGGCATCGACATAGGCTACTCCATCGAGCCACGTGCGTCGGCCGCCTCCGCCGTCTGGAAAGTCGTCGATCGACACGTCGATGCGCCCCGTGCCATCGGCCGTAGCGGTGCCCGCCTTCGCCAGAATCATCACCAGGGGGTCGCCGGCGAAGGCCGTGCCCGTGCGATCGGTGAAGAACCGACCCTCCTTGTTTGCCGGCGGCAGCGTGTCCCAAACCGAC
>DASXWB010000469.1:0-3620 GCA_036503915.1 Lacipirellulaceae bacterium
AGTTGTATCGCAAGGACAATCCCATTCGGGAGGAAGTCGATGCAAAGTTGCCCGGTTCATAGCACCGCTGGCCGCCGCTCAATTGGTTACAGCTCTTCGCCGTAACCCTCCTGGATGACAATTTCGCGGTCAACTCCGCCGACGGCAAACCGCTCCTTGCGGCCGCTCGGCCAGCGAACCTCCAGCGAGTCGATGTGATCGGTGCTCCCTAGACCAAAATGTGCTCGCGGGTCGTTGCTCGACAGGTAGCTGTAAGTGGCGTGCGCCAGCCGCGTCAATCGCTTGCCTTGAGCGTCAATCGTGACGAGCGCACCGTAAGCGTCCCGCCGGCCGGTCATTGCTCGCACCAGCAGCCAATGCGAGTCGGGCGCTGGCGCATCGTTGCGATAGATGCGCAACGTGTTATCGATATTCTGTAGCACCATGTCGAGGTCACCGTCGCGGTCGATGTCGCCAAACGCCAAACCGCGCGCCAAGAGTGGTTCACTTGCGAATCGCCCCGCCATTTTGCCGACGTCCTTAAATCGCGTGGTGCCGTCGTTCTCAAACAGCAGCGAGGGTTCTGCAAAATGGTTCCAGAACCGGCCATGTCTGGCGCCGGGATGGATCGGTCCGCGCGTGACTCGACCGTTTGCCACCGCGACGTCGAGATCTCCGTTATGGTCGAAGTCGACGAATCCGCAACCCCAGCCGGTAAAAGGGCGGTCCACTTCGGCCATGCGCGCAGCCGCGGTGCCATCCGTGAAGAAGTCGTCGGACCCGGCCGACAGATATAACGTGTTCGTCTCGCCCGCAAAATGCGTTTTCAACAAGTCGAGCTTTCCGTCGTTGTCGACGTCGCCGACGGCGAGGCCCATACCAGCTTCCACCTGTCCCAAGGCATTGAACGCGCAGAGGCGAAAGACGGCTTCATCCTCAAACGTGCCGTCCTGCTGATTGACCCACAACTGTGCCGGCTCTTCGTCGTTGGCGATATATACGTCGCACCAGCCATCCCCTGTGAAGTCGGCACAGGCAAGGCCCCAGCCGCGTGCCGGCTGTGTGATTCCAGCTTTCTCCGATACGTCGGTGAACGTGCCGTCGCCGTTGTTGTGATAGAGCACGTCGGTCACGCCTGTGAATACATGGGGTCCGCAAAAGTCGCGCAGCGTCGAATCCTCGCGAACTGCACAAATCCGCGCCGGGTCGAAGACGGCGAAGTTCACTACATAGAGATCAAGAAATCCGTCACGGTTGTAATCCAGAAAACCGGCCGACGAACTCCAGTGATCGCCTGACAGTCCGACCTCCTCGGTCACATTGGTAAACGTGCCGTCACCGTTGTTCCTGTAAAACGCGTTAGGGCCGTAGTTGGCGACGAACACATCCAAGTCGCCGTCGTTGTCGACGTCGCCGATCGCCACACCGTGCCCATAACCGGGATCGGCCAAGCCCGCAGCGTCGGCAACCTCCCGAAACGTGCCATCCGGCATTTGGCGAAACAGTCGATTGGGTGCGGGCTCGGTAAACGAGCCGGCCGGGCAATGGCAAACCTGGTAGATGTCGAGCCGGCCGTCCCCGTCGTAATCGAACAAAGCGATGCCACCTGCGGTGATCTCCGGCGTCATAAACTGACCATCGGGCCAAGGTTCGCTGGGCAGTTCAAAACCGAGCGAGGTGGTCACGTCGGTGAACAATCCCTCGCTGGGCGCGGGAGATGTCCGACTTACAGGTTGCCCATGGCGGTTGGACTGCGCCTCCACGGTACGATCGTCCTCGCGCGCGGGAGGCTCCGGCTTCGCGCAGCCGACGTTCCATGTCAATGCGGCCAACAATACGAATTGTCTCCGCGAAACTGCTATCGATAGGCAACGCTGGAATGCAGTGAAGGCGCTGACGATTGGTTTACCACAGTCCATCTCTCGGCCGTCCCATCACTGCCTGGCAACCTGCTCGCCGAGAAATTGCTTTTGCCAGTCACGTGCCTGTTGGTGATGGGTGAACAACCCACTGCCATCGAGCGCCTGTTGGAGAAAAGTCTTCGACTTGGCGATCTCACCGCGTTTAAACAGGAATCGTGCATAGTAATAAGCCGCATCGCGGCTCACGCTGCCGGCTGAAATCGCCCGGCCAAGCTGCTTTTCCGCCTCATTCAAATCGCCGACTTGGAACGCGACCCAGCCGAGCGTGGCGGCGGCCTGAGAATCGTGGGGATAAGTTTGCGCTAAGACGTGGGCAAGTTCCTGGGCTTGCCGCCGACGATCGGCGTCGCCCTGCTCGACGAGTGCCACCGCCATGTGGTTGCTCGCCACAAAATGTCCAGGCGACTTCTTGAGGACCGCCGCGAAGAACTGCTCGGCTCGGGCATGGTTGCCGCGGCATATGGCGACAATTCCCAGGACGAGCGGGGCCTCGATCGATTCTGGATCGAGGCGCGCGGCGTCCTGAGCGTGGCGCTCGGCCGTTGGTAGATTCCCTCGCACTTCGAGTTGCCACCTGGCCATCGCGGTTCTTGGCTCGTCATCCGTGGGGGCTTCGGCGATCGCCCGCTGGAACCACTTTTCCGCCACATCGGGCTTTCCCGACTGGTGATATAGCAGGGCCAGCGCCAGATTCGGATTCGGCGCGGCATCACTCAACTCTTTGGCCCGCTTGAACTCGGCGAGCGCTTGCTGCGGGCGATCCAGGGCAAACAAAACGTTGCCCAATCGAAAATGGGCGTTGCCATGCTGTGGCTCGATGGCAACTACCTGCGAGAACAGCTTGCCGGCCTGGCGGAACTGCCCGCGCGCTTCGGCCACGTTGGCCAGCCCCATCATGGCCCGCACTCGCAATTGATGCTTGCGCGTTTCGTCACCGGAAAAGGATTCCAAAAGCTGCTGGCCGCGCAAAAATTGGGCTTGGGCATCGCTGACTCGGCGCTCGCGCCACGCCAGGTCGCCGAAGATCAGCGGCGGCTCCGGGTCGTCGGGAAACTCGACGGCCGCCTGCTCAAGTATGCTCCGGCCGGCAACCACCTGGTCTTCGGAGAAATGCATGTTGGCCAGCATCACCGGGGCGGGGGCCAGTCCGGGCTGCTTCTGTCGGGCCCTTTTCAGCCACTCTAGAGCGGCCGCGAATTCACCTTGCCGAAAGGCCTCGATCGCCCGCTGAAGCTCGGCAAGCTGAGGTTCCTTCGGGGCGTCAGGATCAACCGCGGCAAGGGGCGCAATCGGCGCCGCCCACGCGGTGAGGTGCCACGTCCCCGTGGCCAGAATAGCGAAAATCGCGAGAAAAACGCGTAATTTCATCTATTAAGTCTACATAGCCGCTGGTAGGCCTGCAATTAATCGGGAATTTGGTAATTTTTGCACAAAATCCTTGATATTCCCCAAGACTACGAATAGCGTAGTGGGCTAAGAGGTTTGTGGGACCTTGATTCGTTACGCGGCCCTCCGCTTTATTGGCTCGTTGTCGGCCGGCCGATTCTCGCGGGAAACAGCTAATGAGTGCGATCATGAAATGCATGTTCTGTCACGCGATTGGCGTACTTACTGTCATCACTTTCGCGCTGAGCGCAACGCCCGCAGGCGCGGTCGATTTCCAATGGAATGTCACCGGACCGGCCGATTGGAACGTCGGCTCGAATTGGAATCCCGAAG
>DASXWB010000470.1:0-8042 GCA_036503915.1 Lacipirellulaceae bacterium
GCGCCCGGTTCATGCTGCGCGCATGCCGGCCGCAGCGTGAGCGGCGGACGCGCTCGGTCAGATGTCCAAAAATAGGGGGGGGAGGAATTTTGGACATCTGACGTGCAAAACCCTGAAATATGCGTAAATGCTCAAAATCCAGTGGCGAGAGTTTTGGACATCTGACGCGAAAGCGCGATGAAAACCGTTTCGGCCGATTTGTCATAGAAGCGCAAAACCCTGCGGGGGAGTTTTGCGCTTCTATGGCGAAACCCGATGAAAACCGGTCTCGATAGTTTCGCCTCCCCGCGGCGCTTCGGTACACTGCAAATTGCCCAGGATCGCGATCCTGACACCTGACCCCCAATACCTGCCGCGCTTGCCCAAAGAATTTGCACAAATTGAGTGGAACGCCGCGGTCGAAGACGACCTGTGCCAGCTCGTGCGCCTGGCCGTGCGCGAGGATCTTGATCGCCAATACGACTGGACCACCGTCGCGCTCGTGTCGCCCGAGCAAGAGGGCAGGGCGGTGATCGTCGCGCGCGAGGCGGGCGTCATCGCCGGCCTGCGAGGGATTCCGGTGATCATCGATGAGATGCAGGCTTCGATCGATTGCCAGCTGCTGGCCGGCGACGGCGATGAGGTGAAGGCCCGAACACCCATCGCCGAACTCGCCGGCTCTGCACGGGATCTGCTCACCTGCGAGCGGCCAATTTTGAACCTCATTGGCCGGCTCTCCGGAATCGCGACGCTCACCCGAGAATATATTCGCCGCGTGGAGCGCACCCGCGCACGAATCTACGACACGCGGAAAACAACGCCCGGCTGGCGGCGACTGGAAAAATACGCCGTCCGCTGTGGCGGCGGTCACAACCACCGCACCGGCCTGTTTGACGCCATTTTGATCAAGGACAACCACCTGGCCCTGGCCGTGGGCGCGAACCTCACGCCCGCCGACGCCGTCCGCCGCGCACGCGATTTTGTCCGCCAAATGACGCCCCAATCAATTGCAAACTTCGACGCCGAAAAATTCATCGTCGCCATAGAGGTCGATCGCCTGGAGCAGCTCGATGATGTGCTCGCGGCCGGACCGGACATTGTGCTGTTGGATAACATGTCGCACGAACATCTTCAAGCCGCCGTCGCGCGCCGGAATGCCGTCGCGCCGCAGATAGAGCTTGAGGCCTCTGGGGGCGTTACGCTGGAAACCGTGCGAAAAATCGCCGCCACGGGCATCGATCGAATCAGCGTCGGCGCGCTCACGCATGCGGCCCGTTCGCTGGACGTTGCCCTCGATTGGCGGCCGCCCGGCGATCGGTAATTCGGGTCGCGCCGCTCGCCGGTTGTCGATCCGCAACGCGCCGGCGGCAGTCGCCGTCGCTTTTGGTCAACGGCGTCGATTCGCAGGAACATGAACCCCCCAACTGGCGCCCCGTCGCACACTGCCGATTTGAGAAAATGAGCCCGAGGTACCAATATTTGACACCCGCTTGGGCGGTACTAGTCTTCAGCGTGTGCCGGCGACTTTGGGGAGAGACGCCGCACATGCTGACGCGGCGGGACGAGCTGGGAGCTTGAGGGGACCTCGCCGCGTCTTTTTTCATGCGCCGATTCCAGCGCGAAACAGGGTAATTTGCGTTCGGCCCCAATGGCCGACGCCAAGCCGCGGCGCCACGTTCATCGGGCCGCCGCTCGGCCGAACCCGGCTCCCAGGGGCCGTTACGACAGGTGCGGCCGGAAAAATCGGCCATTCTGGCCAAATTTGTTGACAGACCGAAAAAGTCGGTTTATAAGTAAGACTTGACGCCGGATACCATTCTTGTGCAGGGTCCGCGGATTCGAATTTCGGACTAGGCACTGCAGGTTTTTTTCAATTTTCGGAGCGACCTCATGAGTGTCAGATCGGCAGCGGCGAAGCGATTCGCATAGCTGGCCGCACGGCATTCAAGAGCCGCTGGTTAAGGTCGCCCTCCGATTCTTTCCCGGCGCTTTCGGCCCACTCGCATCACGTGCGCGTGCGCCTGTCTGCGAGCCCAGCGCGATCCGGCACTAACGCAACTTAGGCAGTTTTCATTGACTGTCTGGTGACGCGCGCCGGCTCAGAATCGCCTCTTCTCTCCGCGCGCCCGATCTTGCTCGCCACGACCGCGCCCCTGTTCAGCGCGAGTCTCGCGTGGCCGCTCGCTCCCTCCACAAGGCTTCCCTTGCGGCCAGAGCGCGGCCCCCAGAGCGCTGACCCAATCGTTGCCGCGACATGCGGCGCGACGCTCCCGGTCGTCCCAGCAGACACAAATACACATAAACAAACGTTGCCGAGACGATTCGCCACCAGCCGCCAACGAGCTTGATTCACGACGGGGATAACAACTATGAATCGAACGACACTGCATGCCGGCGCCAGCCGCCCGGGCATTTCGCTGCGCGCCGCCGTTTTGCTCGCGCTCGCGATCTCCGCAATCGCGGATCTGCCCGCGCAGGCACAAACCACGCCCACCTTCACGGTGAACATTTCCGAAAAGGAACAGAAACTGGCCAATCCCACCGATCCGATGTGGGACAAACACTTGATGTGGGATCTGGCTTTTCAGCGGATGAACGACCGCAACATGCCGTATGTCGAGCTGCGGAACACCGGGACCGCGCCCATCACAGAATTTCACATGACGATTGGCGATCCGCGTTTCCATTTTACCGACGACTCGCTTGGCGCCTTCGCTTTGCTGGGCAGCACGACGCCCGGTTTTCAGCTGACTTCCAACGCGGTCGGCGGCGATGAGCTGGTCGTGACGATCGGCAACGGCGGCTTGCCAGTCGGCCAATTGGTTCGGTTCAAAATCGATCTGGACGTGGACGCGCCGAATTCGGGCGGGCTTTTTGAGCAGCCCGATTTCCGCACCGTGCTGTTCGACATGAACGGCGTCCAGGTTTACGACAGCGGCATGCCAACCGTTGTGAGCAGCACCGACAACTCGAGCATATCGGTTGTGTTCGATCCGCCCACGGGAGCGAACTTCTCGACGATCCCTGTGTTTCTGCCCGATGCCACCGTGCCTCCCCCAGCCTCTGTTTTCTTCAACGACAATCCGCGGCAGTGGGGCCAAAACGATCCGGTGCGCATCTTCTCGTTGACCGGCGGCGGGATAATTCCCGAGCCCAGCTCGCTCGTACTCGTGGCCGGATTGGCCTGCGGATTAGCCACATGGCGTCGCCGCGAGCCGCGGCGAGCAAACTAGTTGAGGATGCGCTCCAGATGCCAGACCTGTGGGTCCTCCGCGCAGCGCGATTAAAGCGGCCCGGTGCGGCGCGCGGCCGTCAATCGCAGCGCACCAGCCGCAAGCGCCACCGCCGCTGCCGCCGCCGCGCCAGCGGCCCCTCGCGCCGCTCTGCAGCAAAGACTGGGCGTCGCCGCTCCGGCCGCAAGCTCTCCTACCGCCGCCGCTAGGGACGATTCGCGGCGCAGGTTGCGGGGCAAGGCGAGTTCTTTCAACGCCTGTCGGCCAGATGAGCCGGCTATCTCTGTATCCAGCGATGACAGACGTACGAAGCTAGCTGTCACGGTCAGCAAGCGGACTCAATTCCAAAGGCTTTTCCAACTAGGCAAACTTTGCGGGCAATAGCGGCCGCGCCAATTCTTCCGCGCATTCGCTTTATACCGAAAAAAAGCAAAGTAACGATTCTGCCGGCACCGATGTTGGAAATGATCGTTCGCTCGGCGGCGTCGATCGCTGACCGGCAACATGCCGGGAGGCGGATGCCGTGGCGAGCGAATGCTGTCGTTACTTTTCAGCGCGCGGTGGAGTCGCGCCGAGCGCAGCCCATCATTGGGCCTTCGCATTCAGCGGTTCGTAGGGGGGATTTTCGCGATGAAACTGCACTCAGTGCTTGCGGTGGCAACGTTTCTGGCCGCTGCCGCGACGATGCGCGACGCCAACGCGCAAGGCCGAGCCTATAACGTACGCCAAGAGCGCAGCACGCTGCCGACGCCGCAACGCGCCAGCGGCGGCGCGATGCCGATGCGGCAAGCTCCGATGGGACGGCCGCCGGTCGAAATGCAAGGCCCGGGCGCGTATCCGGAGGGATTCGTCGACGAATATCATCCCGGCGGGTACGTACCTGACGGCGGTTACGGCCCGGGCTGCGGCCCGGACGGTTGCGGTCCGGGCGGCTGCGGGTATGACGACGGCTGCTGCGATACGTGCGGCGGCGAGGGTTGCGGCGGCGAGTGCTGGAATCGCGGCGGACTGGGCTGCGATCTATTCGGCATGGTTTGCCCGCCGGGACGCTATTTCTTCACCGCAGATTACCTGCACGTGCGTGCGAACTTCAGCGAAGCGGTCGCGTTCCTGGTTCAGGAAGACGATGGGCAAGGCATCGCCGACGACACGTTTCACTCATTCGATTTCGATTATGAATCTTCGTATCGCTTGGGCGGCGGCTACCGGCTGTGCAACTGCGGCGAAGAATTTCGGTTCTTCTTCACCCGGCTGGAAAGCTCCGCCGACGCATTTCCGCCGGACGGCGCGCTGATCCCGTTTGAAGTCAACGTTCCGCCGGGCGGAACGGCTTCGGTGCGTGCCGACGTCGAAGTCGAATCGTACGACTTTGAATTTGCCAAGACGATCCCGCTGGGCGCCGCGTTGGGCTCGGGTTGCGGCGACGAATGCGCGAGCGATTGCGGTTGTCCGGCCTGGGACATCACCTGGTCCGGCGGCCTGCGCTTCGCCGATGCGGAGTGGAGCCGGGGCGCTTTAGCGGCCGACTCCACCGGGTTTGTCGTCACCGAAACTCTTTCCGCGATGGATTTCGAGGGCGCCGGCTTGAAGTTAGGCCTCGAGGGACGCCGCTACTTCTGGGGCAACGGCTGCTTGAGCGTGTACTTGAAAGGCGACATCTCGCTCTTGCTGGGCGACGTCGATATCATTACGGCGCGACTCACCGACGATCCCACAACGCCAGGCACGACCGACACGCTGATCACGCAGACGATCAGCAACCGGCAAATCATTCCGGTCACGGAAATCGAGGCCGGCCTGACGGGGCACATCACCTGCAATACGTCGATCACCACGGGCTACATGCTCAGCGCGTGGCATGATCTTGGCTTCCGCGACGAGTTCCAAGGATTTTCGAACGGCGTAGCCGGGTCGCTCCTTGAAACCAACTACGACGACGCGAACATCCTGGGCTTCGACGGATTCTTCGCGCGATTGGAAGTGGCGTATTAATGGGAAGGGTGAGTAGGTGAGTAGGTCGCGGCGAAGAGGGCGGCGTAACCGCTGTACCAGGCACTGTGAACTATGTACTGATTACTAAGTACACAGTACGAATTACCGCTGCGAGCCCGAAGCGGGTCAATTACTCCACATCAGTTACTCACTACAGCGAAGCTTCAGTCGGCCGGGCGAGCGGGCCGCCTCAAAAACGTTCGCTTCGTCTCCGAAGGGCCGGCCTCCACAGCGCGGGGGTCGGCCCTTTTTATTTTGCTGAGTAGGTGAGTAGGTGGCGCGGAGACGGGAGCCGCTGCAGCTCAGCGGTGCACGCGGGCGGGCTCCGTGGGATCGGCTTAATTGCACAGCCCTGCTATGATCGCGCAGCAGACGGCAGTAATACGAAGTACCAAGTACTGAGTACAAAGTACGTTGCTAAGCTTGGGTTACTTCCCCCGACTTACTCACGTACTCACTTACTCACCACGCTGGCTTCGCCAGCGTTAGTGCGTGGCGAAGAAGCGCTCGCGGCGGGCGCGGCGCTGAGCACGCAGACGGGCACGGCGCTTTGTTTCACTCGGCTTCTCGTAGAATTCGCGCACGCGCATTTCTTTCTTGATCCCGCTTCGCTCCACAAGCTTGCGGAAGCGGCGGACGGCCTCTTGGGCCGATTCTCTGTCTCGAAGCGTAAGTTTGACCACAACGACTCCTGATGTTTCGAAATTCGACTCGACCACGACTCTTCGGCGGGCGCTCAGCACGGCGACGGCATGGGCCGAGCAGGCAATTTGCCGATTCGAATCAGCCATTCTAGCAATTATCGACCAGCGCCGTCCACGGTAGCTTGCGAAATTGTTGCGCCGCAAGGAGTAAAGTCGCTGCTGTGGATGCTTGTCGGCAGCGGGAAACGACGGGCGGTAACTTCGGAATGGCCGGCAAACTCTACCAGGATCCGCCGGCCGCGGCTGCCAAGTTCGCGCTAGCGGCTCGCCGCGCGAGAGGCCGGGTGCCGATGAAGCTACGGACACGCTCGGCCGGCCGCTCTCCGATTTCCCGCCTCGACTCCCCCGCCCGCCATGGCCAAACCCCCCTGCACGCCGCGCGAGCTCGTGGACCGGCTCGACGCGCGCCACGACGAACTCATTGCCAAGCTCGACGAGCTGAACGCGCAAATCGAGGCCGTATTGGCGGAATTCAGCCGCTCGCGCGAAGCCGCGCCGAGCCCAGAGCAAGTCCGCAAAGCCGCCTGACCGGGTGCACCGTCGCGTTCACGACATCGCAACTTTCAACGCAGCGACAGCGCCCTTCCAGCGGGCACGACGCTAACGTGCGGTAGCGCACAAGGCGCGCGAGCAACGGGTCGAGCACGCCCGCGCGCAAGCATGGATTGCAAATTACTCCCTTGCTTGCGCTGCGGGGTGCAATCCAAAAACGGACTCGGACCTTCACGATTAATGATTTGGGTTATGGACGCAAGTCCGGCGCTGCGCGCTCTTCGCCTCTGCGCTGTGACCTTACATTTTGAGCGTTTTATTTTTTTCGCTCCAGCCGGCCCGATTTGGCGATGGCGCGCAGCAGCCGCCAACCGAGGAATGCGCTAAGCAGCGTTCCCAGCGTGCCGGGCACCGAGACGCCCCACAGCGGCCACACATCGCGGCTGATGAGCAGCGACGAGCCGAGGAACAGCGCGCTGGTGAGCATGCCAAGCACGAGCCGGTTTACTGACGGCTCCAAGCCGCGGTGATCCAGGTGCACGTCGAACTTTCCCGCATCGACTTGCTGCAGAATATCGCGAAGCCGCCGCGGCAGGATCTCGGCCAGCTCCTCCATCTCGGAATAGATTCGGCGCATCTTTCGCATCTGCCGAGCCGGCGACATCCGCCGCAAAAGCATTTTCTTCTGATACGGCTGGATCAGCTCCATTAAGCTGAAATTCGGCTCCAGCATCCGCGCCGTGCCTTCAAGCATTACCAACACCTTGATCAGCATCGCCAGCGACGAGGGCAGGGCAATGCGGTAGCGCTGCACGATCTCGATCATCTCCGTGAGCGCGCCGGCCAGGTCAAATGTGTCGATCGGCTGGTTTGCGTAATGGCTGACGAACTCGCTGAGGTCGACGCTGAGGGCCGATTCGTCGAGGCCCGGCGGCACTGCGCCCAGCCGCGTCACCAGAGACGTAAGCCGCTGCGCGTCTTGCGACACAATCGAAATCAGCATGTCCTCGATGTCTTCGCGGAGTGATTCATCGAGCCGCGCGACCATGCCGAAATCCAAGAGGCCGATCGACCCGTCGGGCAGCACGATGAGGTTGCCCGGGTGCGGATCGCCGTGATAGAAGCCGTGCTGAAAAATCATGTCGAGATACATTTCGGCGCCGTGCCGCGTGACCTCGCCCAGATCGACGTTCGGAATCTGCCTCACGGCCGGGTCGCAGAGGCGGGCGCCGTCGAGCCACTCCATGGTGAGCACGCGGGCGGTCGACAGCTCTGGATAGAGCCGCGGAATGCGCACATGCGGCGAGCGGGAAAAGTCGCGCGCGAACTGCTGCAGGTTGCGGGCCTCGCGGGCAAAGTCCAGCTCGCGACGCACCACGCGGCGAAACTCGGCCACCGTGGCCTGCGGACGGTACGGCTGCAGCTCGGGCAGCGCTTCGGCCAGGTTCGCCAGGCCGGCCAGGATGTCGAGATCGATTTCCATGCGCCGGCGGATGCCGGCGTGCTGCACCTTCACCACGACATCCTCGCCCGACGCCAGCCGGGCCCGATGGGCCTGGCCGATGGATGCCGAGGCCAGCGGCGTGGTGTCGAAATCGGCAAACAGCTCATGCACCTCCTTGCCCAACTCGGCTTGAATCGT
>DASXWB010000471.1:0-8260 GCA_036503915.1 Lacipirellulaceae bacterium
CGCCTACAATTTCTGTTCCGCCCGGATCCATCCCCAACCATCTTACCCACGAACGGGGCCCAACGAACAATTGTACCCTCCTGGAAATGCCTCGCTGGCGGCATGAGGTGGCGCGCGATTCGCCTGATACCGTCAAAATAACATGGCGGGAGGCAATCGGCTAGGAGTTTTTTCGCCACGAGGCTGCAATTTAGCGTCGCGCCGGACTGCTGCCGGCCTCTTTGAGGTCGACTTGGACGTTTCGGTGCCGGGCGCCATTTACGATTTCCGGGGTCTCAGGCTTCGGCTACAGACGGCCCGGCGCCGTTTACGATTGTCGGGGTCTCAGACCCCCGCTACAGACGGAGCGAACGAAATCTTCATCGAAGTAATTCGTGCTCATGCCGGCGTCGACGACGATCCGCTGGGCGTTGATCCCGCTGGAGCGGGGGCTGAGCAAAAACGCGGCCACGTTGGCGACTTCCTCGGTTTTCACCGCCTCTTTGCGGAGGGTTGCCTGTTCAGCATACAGGTAGGAATCGATGTAACCCGGAATGCCGGCCGAGGCGGAGGTTTTTAAGAGGCCGGGCGATACGGCGTTGAACCGCACCCGCGAGAAGCGACTGAACGACTTGGCCAGAAAGGCCAGCGACGAGTCTAGCGCTGCCTTGATGGGGGCCATGTAGCCATAGTTCTCGCTGGCCATCCGCGTCGTGGAAATGGAAATCGTGACTACGCAGGCATCTGGGGCGAGGAGTTTTTTCAGCGCGTTGGACACTGCGACCAGGGAGAAGCAGGAGATGTCGAACGCCCGCAGGAATTCGCGTTTGCCCGTCTCGTGGAAGGGCTTCATCGCTGCTTCATAATCGGCAAACGCGATGGAATGCACCAGGCCGTGGAGCACGTCATATTTTGCCGCCAGCTCGCCCGCCAGCCGCTCGATCTGGTCCTCCAATTCAACATCGCAGACAAGCACCGGAGCGTCGCCCACCAGCTGCTGCACTTGCCCGCGCCGCTCCTCGCTTCGAACGGAATAAATCACCTCCGCGCCCGCATCGGCGAGTACACGGCTGATGTGCCAAGCCACGCTTTTGCGATTGGCGACGCCCATCACGAGGATGCGCTTGCCGGCGAGCTGCAGAAAGTCAGAAGGCATGGTTATTCCGGAAGTGGAAATAACCACGGAGGCACGGAGAGCGCGGAGAAGAGCTGGAAAGGAACACTAATCGTCGCTAATCAGCACTAATCAAGATCTCGGCATATTCCGTCAGGCGATTAGTGAAGATTAATGTTGATTCGTGTTCCCAAGTTTTCTCCGTGTTCTCTGTGTCTCCGTGGTGAATTAATTCGGCGCGGCCATTTTGCAGGCGAAGTCGAACGTGACGGCTGCCTTCCCATCGACGGTAACTTTGGCGTTCATAAAAAAGGCATCGGCCATGCGTTCAACGAGTTCGACCTCCAGGTCGACCGTGTCGCCCGGCCGGACCATCGCTTTGAACTTTACGTTGTTCATACGCGTGACGACCGGTACGCCGTGCGATTCGATCGCAGCTGTAGGGTGGGTCGAGGAACGAGACCCACCATCAGCCACATCATGGTGGGTCTCGCAGACTCGACCCACCCTACGTGCCAATAACACCGCTCCGGCCTGCATGGCTGCCTCGCACAACAGCACGCCGGGCGTCAGCGGGAAGTCGGGATAATGACCGCGATACCAAAACTCGTCGCCCGTGAACCGCTTGCGGCAAACGATGCGCTTCTCCGACTGCTCGACGATCTCATCGAGAAGCAAGAACGGCTTGCGGTGGGGGATCGCTCTTTCAATGGCTGCGCGCGACATGCACGTTCACTTAACGTCGGGTTCTTTTAATTCTTTTGCCTTCAGGATTCCGAGCTCGGCACTAGCGCACTCGAATGCTTCGGGAATCATAATCGGCCAAAGCAACACACCGTGGATTAGTACAAATGGTGATGGAAACGGGCTCTCCGGTTTTCCTCCCTTTCACGATGAAACCACATATCTGCCACAAAAAATACAACGCCCCGCCGATGATGCCCATTACCAGCCACGTTATCACCGCCGGGAGCATTCCAATGAAGAATGGGCTACTAATTCCACTAAATACACAGCCAAGAAACTGACATTCCGACCTGATCGGAGATTCGGTGAATTGAAGCAAGAAAATATGATTGCCGAGACGATAATGCAGGCGAATACGAGAAGTAATATCGGATGTGGCATTGAAATCACATCGTCCCATGTCATCCGCGTCGCTGGACTAGGCAGGTGCACTTGCCACAGGAGCCAGATCGGCGCTACTCATCAATTGACTATCAACTTCATTGGCGACGATCACGCCGTAGTTCATGGCGCCGAGCCAGCCGGACATGATGATGCCGACGCTGCCGGCGTGGTACAGGCCGGTGATTTGTTGCGGCAAGGCGCGGCTCACGGCGAGGCCCTCGAACTTGGTGCCGAAGCTGGCGCCGTTCACATGCTTCGTGTAGTGCTGGAACGTGACGGGTGTGGAAGCTTCGACGTGGTCGATGCGCTCGCGAATGTTCGGCACGTACTTGTCGAGCGCATCGAGTGTGGTTTCCACCAGGTTGCACTTGCTTTCCTCGTATTCCTCGCGATTGAGTTTGGCCCAGTCGTCGTAATTGGCGTTCGTGCTGGAGACGATGAGGCAACGCGGGCGGCCTTCGGGGCGCGTGCGCGGATAGTAGAACGAGTACGTGCGGCTGGTGATGTCGCGGCTTAAAAGCAGCTCCGTGCGGAATACCGGCGCGGTCGAGCTGAACAGAAGGTCGCCCGTCGACTCGTCGATCCGCTCTTCTGGCTTGAGGGCCATGTAAACTTGCGTGCTGGAATTGTTGAGGCGCACGGCGCGGGCATCGTCGACGAAGCCGCGGTCAAAGTATTCTTCGCCGACGAGTTGAAATACGGTCGCGTTGAGATTGGCGTTTGAGACGACGGAGCGTGTGCGAATCGTGCGGCCGTTTACTTCGACTGCCCGCACGCGGCCGCCGCGGCAATCGATCCGCGTGACGTCGGCCTTGATGCAGATATCGACGCCACTGCGGCGCAGCTCGCTTTCCATGAGGCCGATGAGCTTGTCGGTGCCGCCTTCGAAGGTGAACACGCCCTTCGACATGAAGTTCGAGAATACGATGCCGTAGCTGATCGCCGGGTCTTCGAGCGTGCTGCCGTTGGCGTAGGTGATCGGCTCCATGAGCAGGCGAATGACGTCCTCGCGGCCGGGGAAGAATTTTTGGAACAGCTCACCGGTGGTCATCGACTGCTCGTCGTAAAAATTCATGCCGCGGGCTGTGTCGAAGAATGCGCTCACGGTCTGCGGATCCAGCTTGAAATCGTGCGTGAGCAGGCGCGTAAAGTCGTCGCGGTTGAACGTCGTGGTGAGCGAAAACATCGGGTTGTCGAAGCGGATGTGCCGTAGCTGCACGATCGAATCGGCGATCTCCTGCGTCCAATACCGGCGGCAGCTTTTCACCATGCCGTACGGAAAACCGTGCAGCGAGATGTCGAAGATGTGGCCGCCGGGCCGCTTGAACCAGGTGGCCATGCCGCCCACCTTGTAGTGCTGCTCCAAGAGCAGCACGCTGCGGCCGGCCCGCGCGAGCACGTTCGCGGCCGTCAGCCCGGCCAGGCCGCTGCCGATAACGACGAC
Source organism: Lacipirellulaceae bacterium (assembly GCA_036503915.1). Taxonomy (GTDB): domain Bacteria; phylum Planctomycetota; class Planctomycetia; order Pirellulales; family Lacipirellulaceae; genus JABDGM01. The sequence continues at coordinate 3,669 of DASXWB010000471.1, forward strand.
GTCGTACTCGTCCTTGGCGTGTTTGAGAAAATCGCGGGGCATGAACTGGACACAGCGGATTGAGGACTGGACCGGATATGCCAGTTTACCGCCGCTCGACCCAGACGATAAAGCCCCACCGATTCCCAGCTCTCGACGTCGACTCCCCGTTACGAAAGATTGGTCAAACTACTTGGCCGGCTGCATCCAGATCATGAAACCGGCGGCAGGGTCTTCGATTTTGCGGCTGTCTCGGTTTTGCGAAACGCGATGGCGGATGATCTCGATGCGTTTGCCGGGATCGAAAGATTGCGTTGATTTTCCCGCGCCGCCGCTCGTGGAGGTTTTCGCGGGCCATTCGACCCACGGCTGATTGTCGTTGCCGACGCTGCCGGTCGGTGTTTTCAATTCGCCGTACCACTGGTCACTTACCGGATCGCGCTCGATCTGATAGCGAATCACATGCTCGCCCGGCTCGCGCAGCCAAATCGACCCGCCGAAATTCGGATAGCCCTCCTTTGGCACCTTATCACCATAAGCCCGGACCACATACACGCGGTTTTCCGGCAACCACACGCGCCACTTCCATTCCAAATCATCGTCGGTGTCGACCTGAATAACGTGGACCTTTGCCGGATCGTCGACGGAGATGACCCCGACTTCATCCCGAAGCCGGCGAACCTCTTCACGTAACGGTCCAACTTCGCGCCACAGCTGCGCGACGACAATCGTCAGACCAACGATCGTCATGAGCAGCAGGGCCGAAAGGAGCGAGATTCGCGGGCGGAAATGCGCCATTGGTCGATGCGGTGGTCAAATTGCCAGGCGTGTTTAAGGAATTCGCGCGGCATCTCGTCAGGGAGTCTTTTTGTTCGAAACCCAAATCAAGAGCCCCTCAGGCGGCTTCTTTGCCGACGAGCGCGGGTCCTCGTAGAGCCGCAGCAGCACGAGCGGTTCGTCGACACTTGAAGATACCTGACTTGTGGCTCCCGCGACATCCATACCGATCATCGTTACTCCGTTCACCCATTTGGTGTTTTCGACTTCGAGAAACGGAGAATGATTGACGTCCGATTGCAGGTATACCCAGCGTGTCCCCTCTTCGCTGGGAGCAACACCAACGCGGAGAGTAATCTCCCGCCCGCCCGTACCAAGACGTGTGCGATGTCGCGGCCTGGTGATGCCCTTAGCTGGCACTCGCGACGCCGCACAAAACCAGTAGTCGTGGCCCTTAGGCAGCCAGATGCGCCAATTCCAGTGGAACGCGCCCGGCTGTTTGACTTGGACGGCATGAATCTTAGAGTCGTCGTCAATGCCGAGGACCCCGACTTCAGCACGCAACGTTTCAAGCTCACGGCGCAGCGGTGCAACTTCGAGCCACAGTTGCACGATGACAATTGTCAGACCAACAATCGTCATCATCAACAGTGCGGTGAGGAGTGACAGTCGCGGGCGAAAGCGACGTGTTGAGGCAACTTGCCGTTCCATGTTGACCTGACCCGATACGCCATGCAATCATTTGCCTGAAAGGGCAAGATATGAAAGCCCAGGGCGAAGCGCAGCGCAGCCCTGGGTTACGGCCAACCTATGCAACGTAAGCCCTGAAAGGGCGGAATTCAATATCGTCAACCCGGGCGAATCGAAACGCTATTCCGCCCTTTCAGGGCTTCACTTGGAATTGGACGCGAACCCAGGGCTGCACCTCGCCACGGCGAGGCCCCGCCCTGGGCTACCGGATTTTGCCCTTTCAGGGCTTCGAACCCTGTTCACGCAAACAGTGTCGGTTGGCCATGGCGATGCCGCTGGTGATGCTGCCGATGATGCCGACGAAGCCTTGGTCGGTGCCACACACGAAAAGGTTTTCGAGGTGCGTGCGGCCGTCGAGCTGTTTTTCCGGCGCGCCGTAGACGGCACCGTTGTCGTGGCCCGTGTAGCGCACGATTGTGGTGGGCGTGAACATGTCGGTGTCGACGACTCGGCTGCGATAGTCTGGCACGAATCGCACCGCGGACTCCGCGATGCGATCGTACCAGCGGAGTTTTTCCAGGCGATAATCATCTTCGGCAAGCTCGCGCCAGCGATCGAAGTTGGCCAGCACGGTGACGCGCATCGTGCCGTCATTGAGCGGCTGGCTGTAAGCGAAATTGTTGGGCGAGCAGATCACGCCGCTGCGCACATCGCACAATTCGGACGGCTTCTCCCAGACGAACTTGTCGTGATCGTTGAAGAAAACAATCGTGCGGTCGTGGCCCAGCTCGCGCGGCTCGGTGTCGAGCGAGGCAATTGTTTCGCAGAAGCTTAACTGGCCTGGCGCGCGTGAAGACTCGACCGGCTGGCCGTCGTCGCAGAGCCGCATGGTTTCACACCAGCCAGCCGACGAAACAACGTTGTGGGCCTCAAGCTCTTCATCATTCTCTAGCACAACGCGAGCGACGCGGCCGTTTTCGACGGACAGCCGCTTCACGCCACAGCGGAGCTTAAGCTCGCCGCCCAGCGCGCGGAACTTGCGCACCAGGTGCTTCAAGATGATCCGCACGCCCGCCGCCGGTCGGCCTAACCCCTCCAGGAAAATGCTGCGAAACATGATTGAGAACTGGCCCCAATCCATGTCGTGCTCGCGCGCCGAGCCGTAGAACATTAAGGGGCAGAACAGCATCTCCACGAGCAACGGGTCGGTGATGATCGAGCCGACCACCTCCCGCGCCGAGACATTTGCGTGCTGGTCGCTGAGGTCGTCATACGCAACCACTTCGCGCGCGAGGCGGTCGAAGTTGTCGGCCTGCCGCGGAAACGCCCAGGCGACTTCATCGCGCAGCGTTCGTTCATCGTTGTCGAAGCGCAGCCGCACGCCGGGGAATGCAATCTCCGAGCCGATTTGCGGCGCGATTGCAAAATCGTCCCAGCGCATGCGAAGCTGGCGCAATAGGCGTGCGAACGGCCCCGTTTTGGTGCCCTTGGGCGTGATGTTGGTCAGCGCGTGCAGGCCGACGTCGTAGTCGCGCCCGCGGAGGCGGTAGAACGAGTTCAGCCCGCCGATCGTGTAGTGCCGTTCGAGAATGCAAACGCGCTGGTCGTAATAGGCCAGGCGAATGCCGGCGGCCAGACCCGACATGCCTGCGCCGATGATGATCGTGTCGTACATGAGGAGGGTTCAGGGTTCAGGGCTCAGGGTTCAGGTTTGATCCACTGAACCCTGAACCCCGAACCCTGACGCCTCGTTCAGACGTTCTCGCGCTGCATGTCGCGCATCAGCGGCTCGAGGTAGGCCACCGTGCTATTCATGCTGGCCAGGTTGATGTAATCGTCTTCCGGGATCTGGATGCGGTGGCGCTTGCGCAGCTCCATGACGATGTCCAGGAAGTCCATGCTGTCGAGCTCGAGCTGCTCGCGGAAGCGCACATCATCGTCGAGCTGCGAAAGATCCTCGTCGGGGGCGATATCGCGCAGAATATCCAAAACTTCTTCTCTGATTTCAGCAGGTGACATCCCAAAAAAACTCCTAAATTCAAACGCGTCGTTAACTCTCACACAAAGGCGCTAAGGCGCAAAGTCCAAAGAAATTGTAGTGAACCACAAAGGACACAAAGGGCACGAAGATGATCTCCAATACAAATTGCTATCGATCCTTTTCGAGTTCATAGTGTCCTTTGTGGTTCATTATGAAACTTTGCGCCTTCGCGCCTTTGCGCCTTTGCGTGAAACGTTACACCTTTCCAATAATTACGACTGAGTTAATCCCCAACATACCAAATGAGTTGTTGAGGATATAGCGTACGGCGCTGCGCTTTCGCGGCTCGTTCAAGGCGAGGCCGGGTAGTTCGCATTCCGGGTCGAGGCGGTCGACATTAATCGTCGGGTGGCACACGCCGTCGTCGAACGACGGCAAATTGCCGGCCAGCTCCAGCGCGCCGGCGGCGCCCATCGCGTGGCCGATGAAGCTTTTCGTGTTATTCACCAGCGGCTGGGAGCCGTTGTGGAATACTCTCCGCAGGGCGATGCATTCCTGGATGTCGCCGCTATCGGTGGCTGTGGCGTGCGTGCTCACCAAATCAATGTCCGAGGCGTCAAGCCGCGCTCGATGGAGGGCCATTTCCATGCAGCGTGCCTGTTGGCTGGGATTAGGCAATACGAAGTCGCTGGCGTCGCTGTTCATCGCGTAGCCGGCCAACTCGCCGTAGATTTTCGCGCCGCGGCGACGGGCATCGTCAAAGCGCTCCATGACGTAGAGGCAGCCGCCCTCGGAAACGACGATGCCGTTGCGGTCGAGGTCGAATGGCCTGGATGCTTTGGCTGGGTCATCGTGCTTCGCCAGCGCGCCCTGGCTGGCAAAACCCGCGAAGATTCCAAATGTGCGAATGCTCTCGGATACTCCGCCGGCCAGCGCGACATCGCACTCGCCCAGCCGCAGCATCTGGGCGGCCTGAATCAGCCCCGCGTTGCCGGCAGCGCAGGCCGCGCCGATCGTGTAATGCGGACCGGTGATGCCCATGTTGAGCGTGATCTCGCCGGCCGGGTTGTTCGCCACGGTGCGCGGGTTGTGGTGATGCGACCATACCGATGTGTCGTAGTTATACCCTTTAATCTCGTAAATTTCGTTTTCGGTCTCGACGTTG
>DASXWB010000472.1:0-3243 GCA_036503915.1 Lacipirellulaceae bacterium
TCGTGACGCGTCGCAACGCGCTTCGCAAAGCGCTCGCCGGCGATCTGAGCCTGCTCAAGCAGCTGCGCGAACAGACGGGCGGCGACGTGGTCGATGCGGCGCTCGACGCCGTGCAGGATGAGATCAGCTCGCAGCTGGCCGAGGTCGAAAGCCGAGAGCTGGCCAACATCGAGCGGGCCTTGGTGCGAATCCGCGCTGGCACGTACGGCGAATGTGAAGGGTGCGGCAACAGGATTCCGCTGGCTCGGCTCAACGCCCTGCCCTATGCCACCAGCTGCATAGAGTGCCAACGAGCGGCCGAAATCAGCGGCGGTTCAGGCGGGCAGGCCGGCGATTGGAGCCGCGTCCTGGATACCGGCTTCACCGATGTCGATGTCTCGTTCAGTGACCTTGAGGCCCAGTAAGGATTTTAGGTCCGGTGAGCCGGGTCGGATTCGGTTACCCCAGCGGCGACCTCGGCTGACCCACGGGATTTCCTTCCGTAGCTTCAAATTCCAGTTATAATAGTGCCCGGCAGCGGTTCCCCAGTCGCTGCCGGGCGTTTTATTTATAGGGGCTGAGAAATCGCTTACTCTCAAAGCACTCTTTTCATCTCAATACGGCCATTGGCCGCCAAGTCGATGTTCAAGATGCACGTGGCTTCTCCATTCAGCACGGGCTTTCGAAGGGTCTCGGGAGTTTTCACCCTGTTTGCGACGACACTCGTTTCGAGTGCCGCCGGGCAGCTCACGGACGTTACGCCGACGTCATCCGGCAGGCCCATTACGGTCACGCCGTCCATCCGCACGGATCGCGACGCTGAATACGCGGCGATCGCTCGCGACGTGGAGCGATTCGGCCGCGAGCTGGATCTCGTAAAACGCGTCGTGAAACTCATTACCCCGGCTGTCGTGCACATTGAATCCAAGCCGCTGGTGCGCCAAGGCTCGTTGCGTGTCGAGGAGGCTGGTTCGGGCGTCATCGTACAGTTTGGCCCTCGCTATTACGTGCTGACCAATCGCCACGTAATTCGCCATTCCTCCGAGGAGCGCATCGAAATCCATTTGGCCGACGGCCGCGTGTTCAATCCCACGCGAATTTGGAGCGACAGTGAAACGGACGTGGCCGTGATGGCAATCGAATCGGCCACAGGCCTGGCTGCGGCCCGCCTGGGCGACAGCGATGCCCTGGAGATCGGCGACTTCGTGCTGGCCGTGGGAAGTCCGTTTGGCTTGAGCCAGAGCGTCACGCGCGGAATCGTCAGCGCCAAGGGGCGGCACAACCTGAACCTGGGCGATGAAGATCTCAAGTGGCAAAACTTCATTCAGACGGATGCCGCCATAAATCCAGGCAATAGCGGCGGGCCGCTTGTGAATCTGCGCGGCGAAGTCGTCGGGCTTAACACAGCCATTGCCAGCGCCTCCGGCGGCAATGAGGGAGTCGGCTTCTCGATACCAGTGAACATTGTGGCGCGAACGGCCCGCGCGCTGGTGGAGAATCGCGAGGTGCCGCGCGGTTTCCTCGGCGTCAAGCTGGATATCAACTTCAATCAACAGCGGGCCGAGGCTCTCGGGCTTGGGCGGCTGGTAGGCACGCGCGTGAGCCGTGTGGAGCCCCGTTCACCTGCTGAGGTGGCCGACCTGCGTGTCAACGACGTAATTCTCGAATTTAACGGCGTGCGCATTGAACAGGACATGCATCTCATCAGCCTGGTGAAGCTCGCCGAAGTCGGGCGCGAAGTGGAATTGCTTGTGCTCCGCGACGGCAAATTGATGCGCGTTCGCGCCGAGATCGGCGACGCCGGCAGCATTATCCGCGCCGACGACGAGCAATAGAATTCCGTAGCGAATTCGTAAGACGTCCGACGCATCGACGAGAGCTGAAGTCTTACGACTTCGGCTACGCCCGTACTCAGCCTCACGCCGCCTCGGTCAATCCGCGCAGAATGCAATCCGTGACCGCGGCCGTGTTCATGTCAACGGCCACGTCCATGTTGGGCTGGCTATCTGGCCGCCGGCGGCGATCGAAAACGGTTGCCCCATATGTGAGCGTCCCGTCGGTCTCCACGTCGCCGTGCATCCGCTCGGTGGTGAACAGGTCCGGCCGCATCGCGGCGACGATGGCTACCGTGTCATGCACATGGATGCCCTCGAGGCCAAGCTGTTGCCGGTACGCACGAAACGCCCCGGGCAAAAGCCGACGCAACAAATTGCCGCACAACGAATCACTTTCGGGCAACTTTTCCAGCAGGTCGAAGTTCAGCACGATGCGACTTGTCAGGTCGAATGGCACGACCGTCTTGGTGACAGGCGACCGAAACACCAGCCGCGCGGCGTCCGCATCGCAATAGACATTGAACTCGGCCGCCGCCGTCACGTTGCCGGGGCCGGCGAGCGTGCCGCCCAAAATGACAAGGTGACCGATAAGTTCTGCCAGATCGGGCTGTTGCTGCAGCGCGGCAGCGATGTTCGAAAGCGGCCCGGTGGCGATAATCGTCACCTCGCCAGGCGCGGCGCGGACTTCGTCGCAAATCACCTTGACCGAAGGGTGCCGATGATGCCGCTGGGCGACGGCGAAATGGGCACCACACAGGCCGTCAGGACCGAAGATATGCGGCCCGTCGCAGCGCAGAATTTGGTCGTTCGAAGCACTGCCCAACCGGGGCCAGCGCGGCGGATCGAGCTGCTCGACGATAGCCTGGACGTTGATCGTCGCCTGCTCCGGTGGTATCACTCCGCCAGTTGCGGTCACTGCCACGACATCCAACGACGGCTCGCCGAGCGCCAAGCATAACGCAACCGCGTCGTCGACGCCGGGATCCATGTCGAGGATTACGCGTCTGGCCATCCGATCCTCGGCCTGTTCACCGCAAGTAGGCGGCGGGAGATCGATCCGTGACCAGTATTCTAAGGGCCAAAACGCCTTATCACAAGCTGATTCGCTAGCGCGTAGGTGCCGCCAGCCGCACTCCAGAGAAGGAGAGCTTGGGCAACAGGACGCCAATGCAACTTTTTCTCGGGCTGGCCGGCTGGGACAGGGAAAGCCATTCGCGGTTACTTGTAATCGATCATGCCTTCGGCAGGCTTTAAATGCGGCAATACTTTTTATGGCGGACACATTCAGAGCTGCACTTTCTGAAAACTGATTTACGTTAAGCTGCCAGCGCCAGGAGGCGTTGGGTTAGTTGAATGATTTTTGGTGGCAGCCGCCGTGCGGCGGTGATGGTAGATAATTCGTGCTCGATGATTTGTTGGCGCAAGGCTT
>DASXWB010000473.1:0-2518 GCA_036503915.1 Lacipirellulaceae bacterium
AGAAACCGGCAACCTGTACGCGCTCGGCTCGACACGCGACAACGATGAAGGCTTATTTCGGATAGACGATGCGAGTAAACCCGGCGAGCGGCAGATCGCCGTGACGAAACTGGCCGACGTCGAACAGCCCGCGGCGCTGGCATTCGCTCCCGACGGCGCACTTTACGTGACTACACTTGGAGGCTATGGCAAGACAGAAGACGGCGCATTGTTGAAAGTCACGGGCGAACTTTGAATTGAATCAGGTGATTTATCGCACCACAGAGAGCACTGAGTACACAACAGGCGAATACAGAGAGAATTGGTCGCCGAAATCAAGAACACTTTGATCTCTCTGTGTATGTCTCCGTGTCCTCCGTGTCTCCGTGGTTAATAATTAACGAATCATGTCGCGCCGCGAAAAAATCGAAGCCATGCTCGCCGACGACCCCGGCGACACCTTTCTGCGCTACAGCCTGGCGATGGAGCTCGACAAGGAAGGCGACCACGAAGCCAGCCTGGCGAAATTCGCTGAACTGTCGCGCGACAATCCGCCCTACGTGCCGGCGTTCTTCATGGCCGGCCAGCAACTGGCTCGCCTCGGCCGCTTGGACGAGGCCGGCGCTATCTTAACGAACGGCATCGAAGCGGCACGCGCTCAAAACGACATGCACGCCGCTGGCGAGATGAGTGAGTTTTTGGCGTCGCTAAGTGACTCGCGGGACTGAAGTGCCGCTCGGACTTCGGCGAGCTCAGTCGAGCCGCTCGCGGCACCTACAGCTCCTTGAGCTTGATGTTCTTGTACCACACATCGTGCCCGTGATCCTGCAGGCCGATGAAGCCTTCGCGCGGGAAATCCTTGATCGCTTTGCGGAATTTGTGCTGCGAGCCGTCGGGGCGGCGGCCCGGCTGGTCCCACGCGTCGCAATTGATCGAGGCCACCTTTTCGCCGTTGACCGTTACGGTGATCAGCGGGCCCTCGCAGCGAACCTCGACAGTGTCCCATTTGCCGGGGCCGTTGGTGGCGTCCTTTGTCGGCGCAACCAGATCATAAATCGAGCCGAAGCCGTTGCGGCCCGGTTTCGTGTCGCTGCTGACTTGCACTTCAATCCCCGAATAAACCGGGTCGTTGAGGTCGCCCGTGCGCACAAAAATCCCCGAGTTGCAGTCGGGCTGCGACATTTTCACATCGCACTTCAAAATAAAATCGCCGTACGGCTTCTCGTACACGAGCAGGTAACCGCCGCTGCCGTAGGGATTGACGGTGCCGCCTTCCAGCTTGGCCTTTACGGGCTCGTCGTTGTTGTTCTTCCACCCCTCCAAATCGCGCCCGTTAAACAATAGCTGCCATCCCTCGGCCTTTTCTTCTTCAGTGAGCTGGTTGTCGGCGGCGCGCGAATTCACACTAACCAGCGCAGCCATTATGCCAATCGCGACCGCTAAGAAATATCTCACGCAAAGGCGCAAAGGCGCAAAGTCAGAACGCGAATTTGATAAGTGATGGATCATCGATGTCTCCAATTCATAAGTGCGTTGAGCGGGTATTCTTGTATTGAATCTTTGCGCCTTCGCGCCTTTGCGTGAGATCCTTCCGAAATAAAGGATATTAACGCCGCGTGCCGCACGCGCCAGCGACCGCGCACGAGGTGCACGTATCGCAGCCGCCGCGGCCTTTCACTTCATCGGTGCCGCAGCCCGGCCCGCAACCTTCGATAAGCGTCTCAGTGAATTTACGAAATTGAACTTTCGTTTCGTACGTCTCGGCCAGCCGCTGCGTATGCTCTTCCAGCGTTGGCGGCACCTCGCCAAGAAAGTAAAAGAACAGCCCCTGGCCATCGAACAAGTGCTCCACGTCGACGAGCACGGCCGGAACGCCGCTCTCCGCCAGCAGCTCGGCGCACGCGTCGTACGCTGCCTGGCGATTCTTCGCCAAGCGGGCCTGTAGCAGTTCGTCCTGCACGGTCATCCCGCGCAGAATCTCGCCATCGGCCGGCGCGCGGCCCTCCCCATTGTCATCCGGTTCGGCCAGCACGTCGCCAATCTCGAGGCCGCGGCGCGTGCGCACGATCACCCGGCAATGCCGCGGATAGCGGACCGCATCGACCGCCGCGAACCGGCCCACCTGGCCCATTGCGCCGACTCGGACTAAGTGAAAACGTGACATCTGCATCAATTCTGACTGCTAAAGCGACTCGTGCCAAGCTGGTTTTCGTGCAGGTGGAGGCCAATAGCGCCATTGCAAGTTGATTGCCTCTTGGCCTTTTCAAGCTTGACAGCGATATTACGTGGGCCTCGGCCAGCCACTTGGGAACACGCTATGGGAGCAATCGTGAACACAGCCGCGAAGGATTCTGCGACGAAAACGGACCAGACAGGCGTTGCGCCGCGACCCGATTGGCAGCATATAGCGGACCGCGTCCTTGCGGGCAAAATGCTGTCGGCCGACGAAGCACTTGACGTTTTGAATTGTCCGGACGAAGAGCTGCTCGATCTTCTCGCTGCCACCTACCGCGTCCGCCGCCGCTGGTTTGGCAACCAG
>DASXWB010000474.1:0-3133 GCA_036503915.1 Lacipirellulaceae bacterium
GATGCGCCTTATTGTTGGGTGCCTGGGGTCGAACCGAAGGCGAGCCCCCAGAGCTTAAGTCGCTGGGGGCTCGTTCGCCGTCGGCGGACTCGACCCCAGCCACCCCTCCTCCCACGGGCGGAAACTCGCGCCACTGGCGTCGCATCTTCATGATCTCCACCGCGTCGTGCTCGAGCACCGCCAGCTCTTCGTTCGACCGCTGCAGACGTTTCACGGCAGCCAGGTATTTTTCGCGCGGCCGACCTTTAAGAGCGTCGAACACCGTGAGCGCTTCCCAGCTGGCCACCTGCCGCTCGCTCCGAGCAGCCTCTAGAACGCGGCTGTGCTCCGACTCGACGCCGTGTCGCAATCCTTTGTACTGCTGCTGCGCCGCGTTGCGCTCCGCCTCGTAGCGGCTGCGCGCCTCGCCGGTCACGCGCTCGTACTGGGTATTTGCTGCAGAGCGTCCCGAAGCGAATTGCCGCTCTATTTCGGCCGCCGCCTTGTCGCGCGCCGCTTCCGCGGCGCGAAGGCCTTCCGATAGCGCCGTCTCAATCCGCTTCTCCTCGTTCCAGCGCTGGCTGGCCAGACTTTGGAGCTGGCGCATCACCTCGACTTGCCACCGGGTCGAGAGCGGCTCGCGTGTTGCAACCTCAGGACTCGCAGTCACGCTCTACCTCGTTCATCAAGAGACTCATCCGCGAAATGGCATCCAGCGCCAGCTTCAAGCGCGGAACGACCGGGTCGAGGTGCTCCTCGCGAAAACGCCGGCTCACCGCGTCGTTCCACTCGGGCGAAACCTCATTCCACACGATGTCGAGTTTCTCCATGGCGTTGCGAATCCGCGCGGCGCCGGTGGCCAGGTCGCACTTACGCATTGACGTCGCCCTCCGCGGCTTCGCGATTTTTCGCTAAATCACTTTCGTCATCGCTTGCGTTGTCGCGATTATTCCCGGCCGCTGAAGCGGCCGCGCCGTCGCTCAAGGACTTGCCGGGCCAAATCTCCCGCGCCACCGATAAATCATTGTAGGGCGCTCGCGGATCGGCCGCACGCAGCGATTGGTACTCCTCCAAGCGCCGCAGCACCTTGCCCAGCACGCCCATCGCCCGCGGCACGTCCTCTTCCACGACGCGTACCAGCTGTGAAATCCGGCCCTCGTATTCAAACAGCTCATGCTGCACGACGCGCTGCCAATGCCGCACACGCTCGGCCTTCTCTTCGCAATAGGCGAGCCGGGCCTGCGCCTTCTTCAGCGCGGCCCGCTCCTCGTAACAGGACGGCCTCTCCTTGGCGATCGGGAACATCAGGCAGCGGTGAAGCGCTTGCTGGGCCGCGTGCACGCCGTCGCTTGCCACCCGGATCTGCATCGTCCAATACCGAGGCCGATCGTGCTCCAGCCAATCGGCAACGCGGCGCATTTCGGATTGCAGCTCGGTGAGCGCATCGCGCACCTGGTCCACAAACGAAACCAGCGCGGTGCGCACCGCTTCGATCGCTTCGAGTGATTGAACGTTGGCTTGAGCGGACATGCGCGAGCAAAAGAGAAGTGGCGAAAACCGGATTGCAAATTGCAGTAACTACTCCCGTCACCTCTGTTGAAGGTATTCCTCGATCCGTTCCGCCTTGCGCAGCAAATAGGGTGCGTGCTCGTTCGTCGCCTCGACGTACTTGGCGATGACTTTCATGTGCTCGTCAAAGTCCTCGACGAATTTCTTGTGCTCCTGATCGCGCCACGTCGACCCTAAGGCGTTCAGCTGCGCGCGCAGCGACGTCAGCCGTTCCTCAAGCTCCTGGTTGAACTTCTTGAGGTTGTGGGCGAAACGACGCAGTTCGATGGGGTCGACGATGGCTTGAGGCATAGGGCGCCTGACCAGGAGAAGTGCCAGCGGAGGCGGTTATCACATAGCCAGGCCATTTTGGCCCGGTCCTCACATCTCTATTATAGTTTCGGGAAAAAACGCGTAAAGCATAGGCGGATCGCGAGTTGCGCCGAGTTGGTGTGGGCGGCGACTTGTCGCTGATGGAGCATTCCAGAACGCTCTGCCGCAATCGGCGTCCGAGACGCCTCCCACCTCTTGGAACTCAATCGGCGTCCGAGATGCCTCCCAGCTGTCGGAACGTCCGCGGCCACCAGTGAAGTTGCTTTGCATCGCAACAAAGCAAAACGTAGAATGCAGTAGGGCCAGGCCGCCTGAGCGTCGTGTTCCCGCCGTCAGCCAGGATTAAAGGAGTTGCGCTTTGTTAACCGAGCAAGAAGTCGCCCGCAGTTGGAGCCGCATTTTTAACAGCGGCACGATCGAGCCGGCGTCCTTCGATCGAGCCGAGCAGTTGCTTGATGAGCTGCGAGCAGAAAGCCCGCTTCGTCATAGATTGACGAAAGAACTGGAAGAGCTACGAAGCATTCAATCGCGCCGGGCCAAAGTTCCCGCACGAGCCTAGTCGTATGCTTCCCGCAACATCGCTGAATTTGCAAGAATTCAGCATTGCCGCGATGGCAATGCTTCGTGGCTGAGCTGAACTCTTTCGAGTTCAGCTACATTGGCCTTCGGCATTAGATGCGGTTTCAAAACCACCGAAGAGAACCGGACGCTAGCGCGTTCCGGCTAATCGAATCAGCCGCGGGGCGCTAGCCCCCGGTTTTGAAACTGCTTTTAGTGGATGAACTCGATCCCCAGGTCAAAGCCGTTGATCAAGAGGTCTTGGCCGCCCGTATCGACGAAACCCATGTCCGGCAGCGAGTAGCGCACCGAAGGCGCCGCACGGCGAATGTTGCCCACGAACGAGCCGGTGTAGCCCGCTTTGAGCGCCAGCGAAGTCGTCAGCTGGTAGGCCGCCTGCAGCCGCAGCTCGGCGATCGGCGAGAAATCTCGCTCCTGCACGCCATGTGCGAACGCCGTCGGCCGGCCAAATAGCGGTGCGTTCAAAGCACCCGGAATCAGCCGCTCGCCGATCAAACCGATCTGGTCCCAATCGGCCGTGTTGTAGCCGAACATGAACCGGCCGTCGGCCGTGATCCGCCAGCGCTGCCGCTGGTTCACCCACTTGACGCCCAGCTGCGGACCAACGATCGAGTTGATGAACGACGTATCCCAGAAACTGTTTCCCAGGACGCTGCCGAACGCATCGACGCGGAACTCATCATACACTTCGAGG
>DASXWB010000475.1:0-3235 GCA_036503915.1 Lacipirellulaceae bacterium
TCGGTCAGCTCGTCGAGCTGCAGCGCCGCGCGTCGGAGTGTGCTCGCCGCGACGGGCGCATTGCCGAGGACGAGCTGTTCTTTGCCGAGCAGAATGCGCGCCTCGTGATGAATGCGGAGAAATACTACCGCTCGATGTACCTTGGCGACGTCCTGACCTGGAACCTGCGCGACCGCCACATGGCGGAAACACTCGACGCGCTCGTGGCGCATTTGCAGCGGCACGGCGGCCGCGCGAAAATCGCGGTCTGGGCGCACAACTCACACCTCGGCGACGCCCGTGCCGGTCAAGAATCCATACGTTTGCGCATCATCCCCAAAGTGGTCGAAACAGGCGTAGCGCTGGCGTGCCGACTTCGCTGCCTGTGGATCGACTTTCGCGAGATAGTTGAGCACGGCCTCCATCGAGGCGTGCAAGCTGTAGAGATCCAGGCCATAAAAGCCCGCCTTCGGGGAACCGGCTGGAAGCGCATCATTGTGCGCGCGCAGCCATTCGACAAACTCGGCCACGTCCGTGTTTCGCCACATCCACTGCGGGAAGCGGCGAAAATCGCCGAGCGCGTCGATGGCAAACTCGTCGTCGCTTTGGCCGCGAACGAAACGATTCACGCGATACGCATCCGGCCAGTCGGCTTCCACGGCGACGGCCGCAAACCCTTTTTCCGTGATTAATCGCTGGGTGATGAGCGCGCGATCATAAAAATCGTGAGTGCCGTGCGACGCTTCACCCAAAAGCACAAAGCGCGCGTCGCCGATGAGATCCAACAGTGGGTCGTAATCTGCCGCGGCGCCGATGAGCGGATGCGCGGCCGCGCGAACCGCGCTAATTATTGTGTCGTGCGATGTGGGTTTCATGGCTTGCCCTTCGGGTCGGCGACATAGCCGGGCCATCTTGGCCCGCCGCAGCTACTTGCACCATCGCGCTGAATCTTCCCGGCCAAGATGGCCGGGCTATGTACCTGGTTATGCGTGTTGCTCCATTGAGTGATTGTGCCGCGCCGCTGCCAGCAGCTCGCGGACCTCTTCGTCGGTTGTCTGCGAGAAGTTCTCGTACCACAAGCCAACGGCATAGAATGGTTCCGGCGTGATGGCGCAGACGGCCTCGTCAGCTTCGGCTTTCATTTGTTCGCAGGTTTCCGGCGCCGCGGTGGGAACAGCCACAACGATCCGCGCGGGACGCTGCTGCCGGAGCGCCTTGAGCGCGGCGAGCATCGTGGCGCCAGTGGCCAGGCCGTCGTCGACAAGGATCACGGTCCTCGCGCGCACGTCGGGCGGCGGCTCGTCGCCTCGATAACGCTCCTCGCGCCGCCGAATCTCTTCCGTTTCCCAATCGGCAACAGCGTTGATCACGCTTTCCGGAATATTCAGATTATGGACGACTTGTTCGTTGAGAACTCGAACGCCTCCGGTCGCGACGGCGCCCATCGCCAGCTCCTCGTACCCGGGAACGCCGAGCTTGCGAACGATAAAAACATCGAGCGGGATATTAAGATCACGGGCCACTTCATATCCGACCGGCACGCCGCCGCGCGGCAGCGCGAGCACGATCGCATCCGGCCGGTTGGCATACTTGGATAGCTTTTCCGCGAGCAACTGTCCTGCGTGGCTACGATCTCGAAAATAATGGGGCCTCATGGTTAGACCTCCGTCGCAAGGGGTGCATAGCGGAGAACTTGCCGGGGACCGGTCAGCGCGTGAATGGAACCACGCCCTACTCGACTTTTAACGGCAAAGGAGATGCCAGAGTGTCCACCTCGCCGCGACAAATTTGCGCAGCATGAAATTAGGTCCCGGAGAATTCGGCAACGACTCGCGGCGCAAGGGCCTCGAAGAACCGGTCAAATTGGCGGGCGATTTGGTGGACATAGACCGCATCGAAGCCGGTTTCCCGATCCTCATGAAACCAAGCAATGTGCCGGCTCGGGTCGGCCGAGACGCGCAGCCGCCCGGAAACTTCCTCCGAAGCGACATGGCGCGTGGCGGCCTCAAATGCAGACGGAGTGGCCAGGTCGGCGATTTGATCGCCCTCCAGCGCGCAATGACGCCACTCGCGATGGGCCTGCCGCCTGGCTTCTTCATCGGTTGCCGCAAATGAAATCGCGCTCTGCAAAAACAGCGGCTTGCCGTCGCCGCCGGCTTCGCGAAATGCGTCGATGATCCGGCGGTGATCGTGTGAATTGCGGCCGGCCGTGATGAGGCCGTCGGCCCATGGCCCCATCCAGCGCGCGGTTTCTGGAGTCAGGGCGGCGCCGATTAACAGCGGCGGCTTATCGGGCCGTGAGTAGAGCTTTGCATTGACGACTTGCACCAGGCTGCGGTGGTTGACAGTTTCCCCGGCCCACAAAGCGCGGATCACGTCGACGCATTCTTTGAGGCGAGCGTTCCGCTCATCCTTCCTCGGCCACCGCCCGCCGGTGATTTGTTCGTTGATCGCTTCGCCACTGCCGACAGCCAGCCAGAACCGGCCGGGGAACATTTGAGCCAGCGTGGCCGATGCCTGCGCGACGATTGCCGGATGATAGCGCTGGCCGGGCGCGCATACGGTGCCGAACGAAAGATTTGTCGCCGTCAGGGCGGCGCCCAACCAGCTCCAGGCAAACCCGCTGTGGCCTTCGGATTCGAGCCACGGGTGAAAGTGATCGGAACACATGCCGGCGGCGAAGCCAGCCTCGTCGGCGCGGCGAGCGTATTCAAGCAATGTGCCCGGCGGCCATTGCTCGTGCGATGCATGAAAGCCGATCTTCATGCAGGCGACGACCGAGCAAAAATCGTTCCGCCGCTGGGGTCGGGAGTCTTCAACACGATTTGCAACTGGGGAGATCGCGACCCGCCAGCAGGTTTTCTCGAATCGGGCGAGCGCACGACTCCCGACCCGTTTGGTGCGGCGGCACTCAAGGGGCCGGGAGTCGAGTGCGGCTTGGATATCCCGGCTCACTCTGCGGCGCTTCGCGAGGTCAGATTTATGGAGTGTGTTGAAGACTCCCGACCCCGGAAGCACGCTAATCCAGCGGCCGGAGGATGATATTGCGGAACCAGACTTTCGCGCCGTGGTCCTGCAGCTCGATGCGCCCCTTGGGGTTGGTGAAGAAGCCCTCGACGTCGCCGAACTTGCTGCGCGCGACGCGGCGCTTCCAGTCGTCCGAGCTGGTGTCGGCCTCGACGATTCGCTCGCCGTTGAGCCAGTGTTCGATCTTGGTTCCGTGGACCACAATGCGGGACTCGTTGAACTCGCCGAC
>DASXWB010000476.1:0-3394 GCA_036503915.1 Lacipirellulaceae bacterium
ATATCTTCCGGCGCGCGCATTACAATGAAAACTAGATGCCCATCAAGGTAGGCACGATGATGAAATATCTGATTGCGATCTTCTTATTTGCCGCGCCGTTTACGCGAGCTGTCGCCAACGGGGAGATCAAGATCGAGCGAATCTTTGGGCCTGAAATTCCAGGCGAGTATAAGCATCCTGCTTCGATCACGGAGCTGGATAACGGCGACCTGTACCTCGTGTATTATGGCGGCGCGGGCGAGTATTCGAGCGACACGGCCGTATATGGCTCGCGCCTGGCCAAGGGCGGCAGCGAGTGGACCCGGCCGGTGATTATTGCGGATACGCCAGGCCGCTCGGAAGGGAACGCCGTCGTTTGGCAGGCGCCGGATGGGGTCGTCTGGCTTTTCTACATCACGAATTACGGAAGCACTTGGTCCGAGTCGCGGATCAAATACAAGCTCTCGAAGGATCGGGCGCAGACGTGGAGCGATTCGGACATACTCACGTTCGAGCTGAGCTCGATGGTCCGCGGCCGTCCGATCGTGCTCAACGACGGCGATTACCTGTTGCCCGTGTACCACGAAACGGGCGGCGACCGCGAATGGACGGGCGAAGACACATGCAGCTATTTCTTCCGCTTCGACCGGAAGACGAAAACCTGGAGCGAGTCGAACCGCATCCATTCGCCGAACGGCAATCTGCAGCCCGCCGTCGTGCAGATTAACGACAACTATCTTGTCGCTTATTGCCGGCCCGGCGGGGACTTCGAGCCCAACCCCAACCGCTTCGTGATCCGCAGCGAGTCGCGCGACGGCGGCGAGACCTGGAGCGATGGCGAAGACTCGGAGTTCCCCAACCCCAATTCGGCCGTGGACTTCATCAAGCTGCAGAGCGGGCATCTGTTGCTAGTATATAACAACACAAATGTCGGCGACCGCATGCCGCTTACGGCCGCGATTTCCACTGACAATGACAGGTCGTATCCACATCGCCGCAACCTCGTCAACCAACCCGGCGACACGGCGGCCTACCCCGTGGCGATTCAAACAGAAGATGGCAAAATCCATGTGGTCTACACGTCTCAAGAACGCACGGTGGTGAATCGCGCAACGTTTGACGAAAGCGCGATCTTGGGCCACTAAGAAGAATGACCGGAAGCAGATTGAAAATCCGTAGTTTAACGTAATACTTGAAACGACAGCTCTATTCTAGCGAATCCAGCTCTTGTGATCCGTAAGCCGAGTGGCGATTCGATTAAGCCAGGATGGCGTTATTACCAGTAGGTTCAGAATGCCCAAGCCAAACTCGGCGAATGACGCCGGCAAACCGGCAGTCACCAAGAACGACTATTTGTTCCTGGCCAGCCTGCTCGCGGGTCGAGATAGCACGCAGCGTGTCGGCAAGAAGGAGCCGCGTGGCGAAATCTTGCGCACATGCGGTGAGATGTACGAAAGCCGCGAGTATGTCGCCGCGTACGAAAGCTTCAAGCCGGCGTATGAAAAAATCGTTGCCGACATGGAGCGCGTCTTGGCTCGCAATTTGGATTTTGAATCAAATAAATTGGCCAAGGAGCGGCGAATCCCCGTCGCGGCGGCTCGGAACAACGTTCAAAAACTAAAAGCGCACGCGCAGCAGACGATCGACCAGCTCCAGCGCCTGCGGCGCGACCTGGAAAGCAAGCCGCTCGTGCGGCTTTATCTGAAAAAGGGCGGAAGCGCGGCTGCCGCTGCCCTGTCCGCGACCGAAGAGCCGGCTACCACGGAAGTGAATAGCGCCAACGAAACGCGGCTTGAGGCGAATACCCTCCCGACCATTGAGGCCCTGAGTGAGAACCGGGACTATAAGAAAGCGCCGTACGTGCCGCCGGAGACGGGCGCCTTGTACTGCGTTCTCGACAAAGAGAAGGGGGAGCGGATTATTCGCGTCATCGGCAAGAGCCCCGACGGCACGCTCATTCAAGCTGAAACGCTCAAAGACGGCCAGCCGTCGAAGCGGCCAATTCAG
Source organism: Lacipirellulaceae bacterium (assembly GCA_036503915.1). GTDB lineage: Bacteria > Planctomycetota > Planctomycetia > Pirellulales > Lacipirellulaceae > JABDGM01. The sequence continues at coordinate 1,987 of DASXWB010000476.1, forward strand.
CTCACGGTGGAATCGCTGGCGCGGCAGGCGGCGAAGGGCTGGTGCAGTTTGCTGCTGCCGGTTGCTGAAGCCGACGAGGCTCGCACCGCCGACAGCGAGCCGGCAGCGGCGGAAGCGTTCGGCAATGCCATCATGCGGCTCGACATCCAGAATTTTGGCCGTTGCTGCGCCGACATCAACCGAGCCAGTATCAAATTTGATACTCAGCTCATCAAAGACGTCGGAGACGGGCCGTTCCGAGCCGGGCAGTATGAGCAGGCGTTCCTGACGTTCGAGCAATTTGCGATGAGTTTTACGTCGGCAGTGGCCACCAGCCGGCAAAAGATTGCCGAGGGCCGCCGCGCGCTAAACGCTGAAAAAGGAAACTTGAGTGGCAAGGAGATTCAGGAGCGCACCGCCGCGTTCATCCGCCAGGAGCAGCTGATCCACACCGCCGAACGCGAATTCTCGAAGATCCTCGAAGGCCTGCGGACCTATCTGCGCGCGAATGCTCAGTCGCCGAGGCTTTCGACCAGCTGATCGATTTCGGCGTCCGTGTGATTCTTTCGTGTCTCCAGCTGCATCTTGCGGAGGTGCTTCTTCCCTTCCACGCCGCTTATGCGTTTGCTGATGTGTCGAGCTGTCGCCGCCTGGAATGGAATAGCACGTCAATTGAATTCAATTTTGCCGCAGCGAGGGTGATCCTGTGGGCCGCCCGGTGGTTACAATCGGAACTAGGTCCAATCAAAGCGGATCAGGTTCCACACATGCAATTAAGGCGAGTCGTATGAGCGAGCGAACGTCGTATTTTCGTTTTTACGCAATTCTTTTATTCCTGGTTGCGGCCGCAGGATGTGGTTCCGGCAAGGGAACTTCATCGACGCAGCCCGGCGATAGTTCGACGACCAATGCAGGCGAACGGCTCACGGTGGCCGTCATTCCCAAGGCCGTCGGCGGCGAGTTCTGGGAGACCGTCGAGCAAGGCGCCCGCGACGCCGCACGCGAGCTGGACGTTGAAATCAAGTGGGAAGGTGCGCTCACCGAAACGGAATTGGCCGAGCAAAACAAGATCATCGAAAACATGGTGAATCTCGACGTCGACGGCATGGCGCTGGCGCCGCTTAGCAATCGCACGATGCGGCGGCCGGTCGAAAACGCGGTCGAGGCGGGAATACCGGTGGTGATCTTCGACTCGGCCGTCGATGGCGATTCTCACATCAGCTTCGTGGCCACTGACAACAAGGCGGGCGGCGCGCTGGCGGCCAGTTTTTTGATCAACCGGCTCGGAGAGAGCAAGAAGCGACTGTTTCTGCTGCGATTCATTCAGGGCACGGCCAGTACCGAGGAGCGCGCCCAGGGATTTCTTGAAACTGCAGAAGCCGCCGGGTTCGACGTCCTCGCCTCGCCAAATACCGAAGACGCGACGGTC
>DASXWB010000477.1:0-3796 GCA_036503915.1 Lacipirellulaceae bacterium
TTACGTTCCCTGGAACATGACAGTGAACTGGACGCTCGACTTAATCGACCGACTCGAGAATGTCGTGCCGGGTGGATACTCCCGCGGCGGCGAGCCGACGACCGAGCCGACGGCGCTCGCGGGACTCGCGCTCGCGGTCCACGGTCGAATTGAGCCTGCCCGCTTGGCCGCCACCTGGCTCTCGAATCAACAGGCCGACGACGGTTGCATCGGCATCAGCCCATCGCGCCCAACTCCTTGCTGGCCGACGGGCCTGGCAATTCTCCTGTGGCGAGCCATCCAGTCAATCGCCGGCAGCGACGCGTATGGCGCTTCGATCGACCTCGCCGTTCAATGGTCGCTTGCCCAGCGCGGCCGAACTCAAGAGCGCAGTCTTTACTCCGGTCACGATTCGACGCTCGTCGGCTGGTCATGGGCGGCAAACACGCATTCATGGGTTGAACCCAGCGCAATGTTCGTGCTGGCCCTGAAGGCCGCCGGCCAGGGCGAGCATCCGCGCACGCGCGAGGCGGTCCGCTTGATCAGCGACCGACTGCTGCCGGCCGGCGGCTGCAACTATGGCAACACGATTGTGCTTGGGCAGGCGCTCGTTCCACATGTCCAACCAACCGGCCTGGCGATGATGGCACTTGCCGACGAGAAGCATCACGTTCCGCAGGTGGAGCTCTCGCTGAACTTCCTGCGGCGAGAGCTGTGCGAAGACACGACGACGTCCTCTTTGTGTTACGGCGTGTTAGGACTTGCGGCGCACGATCGAATGCCCGCCGAGCGTTTCGAGTGGCTCGAGCGCGCATACATCCGCACCCTTTCCGACGGCGGCGGCTGCTACAACTTGGCCCTGCTGGCGCTGGCCGCCGCCGAAAAATATCCATTTCCAATGACCGCCTTGTGATAGCCGGATGAATTCAACACCGCAAAATCATTGCGAACAGCCAAAGCTCGATCGCCGCGCGCTGCTCATCGGCAGCGGCGTTGCAGCGACGGGCCTGGCCGGCGCAGCCTGGCTCTCAAACGCCTGGCAGCCCAGAGCAAAGGTCTTCGTTGCGCGCCATCAGCAGTATGATGGACGACTTGCCACCACAATTCGCGACGGGTTATTGGCGACCGGGATTGAGCCAAAAATTTTTCGCGGCCGACGCGTGCTGCTGAAACCAAACATGGTCGAGCCATCGCGAAAAATTTCGCACATGACGACGCATCCGGCGGTCGTCGTGGCAGCGGCCGAGGTCTTTAAGAATTGGGGGGCGACGGTCTCGGTCGGCGAGGCGCCCGGCCATGTGCGCGACACCGAAATGGCGCTTGTCGAATCAGGCGTGGCGGACGCTGTCAAGGACGCCCGCACTCCGTTCACCGACCTGAATTACGAGCCGGTCGACTGGCGGCCCAATCGCGGCGGCCGCAGCAGCCTCGACGGCTTCTGGTTTCCGCGCAGCATCGCTGAGGCCGACTTCATCATCTCCATGCCGAAGTTGAAAACACATCACTGGATGGGCGTCACCGCCACGATGAAAAACCTTTACGGTGTGCTGCCCGGACTTGTTTACGGCTGGCCTAAGAACGTCTTGCATCACGCCGGCATTCCGCAAACCGTGTACGACATCAATGCGTCGCTGCCACAACTCATCGGCATCGTGGACGGCATCGATTGCATGGAAGGCGACGGGCCGATTCTCGGCAGCCGCAAGGCGATGGGGCTCATCATCGTCGGCCGCAATCTGCCGGCGATTGATGCCACGGTCGCGCGCATCATCGGCCTCGCGCCCGAGCGCGTGCCCTATCTCGCGCTCGCTGACGGCCGACTTGGCCCGATCTCAGAATCGCGAATCGTGCAAATGGGCGAAGCATGGCCCAGCGTGGCCAGCCCATTCAAGATACTTGACCAACCTCACCTGCGACGCATGTTGGAAGACAAGTCAGCACCATTGGTCACTTAATGCCTTTCCACTGGCGTGGGGCAACGCATAGACGCTCAGAACAATTGTCGCGATGCCCGGCCGCTTTACTCATCGCGCAGCTCCTGTCATTTCAGGATCAATCGTTTCGGCGGGAGGTTCATTCAATAGCCGCGCAATCGTGGCGTTCAACTCCTCGCGCAACGTGGCGCTGTAGCCAACATGTATGTCGCGCACAACGCCGGCTTGATCGATAATAATGCAGGTTGGAAAACCGCTCACGCCGTATTTCTGCGCAAGCTCTCTGTCAATACGCATGCTGGGATATTTGAGTTTCATCGCCTCGGCGACGAACTTGGCGTCCTCAAGGTTTGAATCCGTATTCATGCCAAGTACGACGACCGGCGCACCCGCGTTTTCTTCCGCAACCTGATTGATCTGCGGCATCGCGCGGATGCACCACCCGCAGCCGCGATACCAGAAATCAAGCACGACAACTTTGCCCGAATAATCGTCAAGTTTATGAGGCTTGCCATCGAGATCGGTCGACTCCCAATAAAGGGCCGGCTGGCCCAGCACTTTCGCCTTCTCCTGTACACCTTGGATCAGGTAGCTGCGGTAGGATTCGTGCTGCGCAATCTGCCGAAAGATCGCTTCGTGAACGACGTCGCTCGTCACCTCATCGCGCAACTTAATCCAAATTTCTTTGGCTTGATCGACGCGGGCATCGGCTTCCGCACCCGCAGCCTTGAGGCCTCTAAGCGAATCTTCGTATTGCTTGCTCGCGGTCAGGTAACGCTCCATGTCGCTGTCAAGTTTAGCAATCCACTCTGCATCTTGCTGACTGACATTCTCCAACTTCATGCTGCTCGTTCCCTCGCCGTTGAAACCCCACTTCTGTGTATTCTTGCCGTTAATCTCTCGAACCAGACCTTGGGCCCGATCAAACGTAACGGTTCCTTCGCTCGTCGATTCATAGATCTTGTTGAACGGCCCGTCTTCGACTTGGGTGAATTTCCAGTCGTTCGCAGACGCGTCATGGGGCGCGCTGGCCGTGTAGTGATACGTCGCGTCCGACGTTTCAGACCACGACTTCCAACCGTTACGAGCTTCATTTTCATCGCTGGGTAGGCGCACAAACAGCACGTGTGGGTTCATGCGATAGCCGAAGCTACTGTTGTCGTCGAACCGGCCATCCGGAAACAGATCCAGGTAGGCAAGTGTGACGCTCGCGTCGTCGCCGGACACGTCTTGCGAATCGTGGGCGGCTGCATGGCGCACGATCAATCGACGGCTTCCATCCGGGTTCTCACGCGCGACCCAAATCTTCCAATCGTTGGCCGAATCGAACGAGCCGCTGTCATATTTGAACGTTCCCTTGCCCGAATAATGCAGCTCTTGCCCTGCTTTCAATTTGTACCGGGGCAACTCGCCTTTGGTCGCGACGGCATCATCAGCGAACATTGGTGCTGAGTTGAGCGACATCGAAATGACAGCTGCGGCAAGCCGCGCCGCGGCACATCCGATCGCGGATTCCACATGCGCATGGCGAGACGCCAAATAGAGGGCGGACATCGTCGCGGTTCCTTATTGAATTAGAGAATGATGATGCAATGAGTTGACTGTCAACACATCATTCGCTTCGGCGCGAAAAGCCGATTCGCGGTCGTCCTGCCGGCCTCATTGGAACAACTCACTGCCAGCGCGCGTAGTATCCCGCCCATGATTTCCAAATTCAATGATGCAGTTCGGCCACGTTGCTACGAAATGTGGCGAGGCGATCTGGCAAGAGGCCAGTCGCGAAAAATGCAAAATCAGAATCGCTGCACTCGTCCCGATCAAATTCAAGTGGAGGATACCGGGCTCGAACCGGTGACCTTCAGACTGCCAGCCTGACGCTCTCC
>DASXWB010000478.1:0-2040 GCA_036503915.1 Lacipirellulaceae bacterium
CAGCGCGGCATGAGTGTGGCCAATGTTGCGGATGGAACGATTGAAGTAGCCGACAGCAATTTTGAGTTCACCACCGCCAATACGGCGACGGAGGGCGTCTTCTTTGACAACAACGACGCCGCAACGATCAATCTCTCCGGACTGAGCATAGATACTGCCGACGAAAGCGCCACTCGCGGCCTGGTGGTGCAAAACGGCGGCACCCTGAACATGACCGGCCTCACCAACGTGATCAACACGGAGAACGGCGCCGGCCTGGAAATCCGCGACATGACGATCGGCGTGGCCGATATTCAAAGCGTGACCGTCGACGGCATGACGGGCCCATTGAACGCCATCATTCTCGAGGATCTGACCGGCGGTCAGGTGGCAATTGGTCCGAGTTCTGGCGCGAACAATGCGGGAGGAACGTTGCTGTCCACCGGGGACACGATCCTCGTCACCAACGTCGAGGATCTCCTGCTGCGTCGACTCGATGCAGATAGCAGCGCCGCCAGCGCGCTTTCTGTTACGGGGTCCGGAACCGACCCGCTGGCTTTGGTTCTTGAGAACTCTACGTTGACGTCCATGGGCACCGGCGACGCGATCAGCATGTTGATGACCGACGCCTTGACGGACGCTGACATTATTCTGCGCGGAGTGACTGTCACGGCCGCCGATGGCTCGGCGTTCTTGTTCCGATCCGACGACCCGGCGATCAAGGATGTCAGACTGCTTGTCGAACAGAACAGCAATTTCACCAACAACAGCCTGGACACGACGTTCGATGTTGAGGCGGCCGGCGGCACCACGCTCAATGCCACGATCACGAACAACACTTTCACCAACAACGGTGCCGGCGAGCAGTACGAAATCGAAACGACCGACGCCACCGCCAACATCAACCTGAACATGGCGGGTAACCAGGCGGCGGAATTCAGGCTGATCGAATTCGTCGGTTCCGACTTCCAGCTTGATGAGCGCGACACGACGATTAATGGAACGCGGAACACGGGCACAGTCACGCCGCTTCCCACGGCGGCTGACTTCACCGAGCATAATGGCACCGGCACGGTGCCGACGCCAACGCCTCCGTGATGAGGCGCTCACGGGCGTCGGAAGCGATTTAAGAGCGTCGTGCACGCGGTGCACGAAGCGCGACGCCTGAAATGCCAAGTGCGGCCAAAAGTGCCGCGGCTGGTTCAGGCACGACGGTTACGTCGGCGGATGCCAACTGTGCCGTACCGTTCGAAGCGAGCGGGGCGCCGGATTCGCTGGCAACGCTCGCCGCGGACTGAGCGATAATTGATTCGACGCCGCCCATCGCCCGGGCGATCGTCATCGAATCCTCAACGACAAACGCGCGCCGGATAAACACCTGCTGTCCATTCGCCTGCACGGGTACATCGGTGAATGCCAGATTCCCCGGGCCAGCGCCGAACTGGGGCTCCGTCGTGCGGTCCAATTTCATGAGCGCCATGATCTGGTTGACCACCGTCATATCCGGGATGGCGGCAAACACGGTAAAGTCGGTATCTAGCTGTGAGTTGTCGCCCAGGTTGATGAAGAAGCTCGATGTGCCGCCGTCCTGGTTCGTGCCGCCCGCACCGCCGGGCAACGCCATCGAGACGGTGCCGACCGTGTTCGACAACCCGGCGATGCCCGGCTCACCTTCCACCGGGTCGAACGCCGGGATGGGTCGGGTGCTGGCGACCGTAAGCGGCGGGCGCCTAGTGTGCGCGTAGAACCCGCCCATCTGCAGCACGAATGTGCCGTCCGCCCGGTTGATCCAGCTGCTGCGATAGTAGTTGCCCTCCACGTATTGCAGCATGTTGTCCACGTGCCCCTCGAGCCGCGGATCGTTGGTCGGGTTGAGCACCATGTCGAAATCGCCCATGGTGGTTTCAAAGCGCACCACCTGAGCAGTCGCTGACGAAGGAAGTACAATCGCGCAGAGAACGAACGCAGCAATGAATCGCAAAAACATCCCCTTCACCTGTTGTCTGGCCGCATAAGAATTCTGTTCCGATCCCGCCGCAACCTTCAAGTTAATCGGCGTTT
>DASXWB010000479.1:0-2560 GCA_036503915.1 Lacipirellulaceae bacterium
CAACATTTCTTCGAGCTGGCGGCGAAAGGTTGGCCGCCGCGAGGTCCAGTCCTCGAACGTCTGGATGTCCGCCAGGCAACTCTTGGCTAGCTTTTCCGTTTCGCTCTTGAAGTACGCGTCAATCATGCCGTCGCCGCGCGATGTATCGAGCGATGGGTCCATGCCGTTAGCCGGCCATGCCATCGATACGAGAATCGCTCCAGCAATAGCACATACTCGAGACAGTCTGACGTAACGCATTTGCGCACCTGTTTCTCGAAAGTAGGCGAATGATCGGCCACTCATTATACTTGCTGGCATCGTTCGGCGGTTCCACGGCCCAGCATACGAATCGACTCTATGTATCGAGCTCACATTTTGATGGCGCGGCGGCGCATGTTCACGTCCTTGCGTCAGCGGGTCCTTAGCTATGCGATTTATGTGGTCTTTATGGCTGCATTCACATGCGAATGGGCTAAGGCGCAAGAGGCCGCCCGGCCAACGTCTTATGAAGTCGGGTTGGCCAAAGTCGACATTACGCCCGACTATCCCATCCGGCTGAGCGGCTTTTCGTTTCGGCAAACGGAATCGGAGGGCGTGCGGCAGCGCATTTTTGCCCGTGCGATGGCGGTGCGTGCCGGCGGAGATGATCCCGCGGTGCTCATCACGGTCGACAGCATTGCCATTCCGCCCGCGCTGCGCGACGAGGTTGCCCGCCGGCTCCTCGCCAAACGCCAAATCAAGAACGAGCGTCTTGCAATTTGCGCGACGCACACGCACACGGCGCCGTCGTTGAGCGGAATTCTGCCCACGATGTTCGGCGCGCCGGTGCCGGCCGACCAGCAAGAGCGGATCGATCGTTACACGCGCGAGATTACCGACCGCGTCGAACAGGCGGCCCTGGCGGCGCTCGACGATCTTCGCGCAAGCCGCCTGTCGTTCGGCATCGGGAAGGCCCGTTTTGCCATCAACCGGCGAACTCGCGGCGGGCCGGTCGATCACGCTATGCCGGTCATGGTCATCACCGGCTCTGATGGTAATCTGCGCGGCATCTATCTGAACTATGCCTGCCACTGCGTGGTTCTCTCGGATTACAAAGTGAGCGGCGATTGGGCCGGCTACGCGTCCGAAGAGATTGAAAAAACGCATCCGGGCGCGGTCGCGCTCGTTGCGATTGGCTGCGGCGCGGACTCCAATCCCGAATCGGGCGTCACCGGCGACAAAGGCGAAGTGGCTGCCCAGTACGGCAGCGAAATCGCCGCGGAAGTCGAGCGACTGCTGCGCTTCAAGCTCTCCGAAGTCGCGGGCAAGATCACATGCACGAGCGATACGAACACGCTACCGCTCCAGCCGCTGCCCACGCGCGACGAGTGGGCAAAGCGCGCCGAAGGCGAGGGCGCTGAAGCGTATTACGCCGGCGTGCAACTGGCTGCAATTGATCGTGGCCAAAAACTGCCGACTGAAGTCGCCTATCCGATTCAAACCTGGAAGTTCGGCGAATCGCTGGCCGCCGTGTTCTTGCCCGGAGAGGTCGTGGTCGACTACGCGCTGCGGCTCAAAAAGGAATTCGACCGTGACCGGCTTTGCATCAATGCCTACTCCAACGATTGCCCCGCCTATATCCCCTCGGAGCGGATTCTCAAGGAAGGCGGCTACGAAGGCGGCGGCGCCATGGTGTACTACGGCCTGCCGGCACCGTTTGCGCCCGGCTTGGAGGACAAGATCGTATCGGCGGTCGCCGCGCAGTTGGGCGACGGGTTCAAGCCGCGCGAGAATCGGCCGCAGCCCGGCACGCAAGGCTCGCTGCCGAAAAGCCCGGCGGAGTCCATTGCGTCGATGCGCGTCCGCGAGGGCTTGCGCGTTGAGCTCGTGGCGGCCGAGCCGATGGTGCGCGACCCGGTAGCCATCGATTTCGGCCCCGACGGCAAAGTCTGGGTGGCCGAGATGATCGATTACGGCTTCAACATCCGCGAGCGAAATCCGCCGCTGGGCCGAATCACGGTGCTCGAAGATCGCGATGCGGACGGGCAATTCGAAACGGCGACGCGGTTTTTGGAAAACATCGCGATGCCGATGGGCGTCACCGTGTGGCGCAACGGGCTATTGATCTGCGCGGCCCCCGATATCCTTTACGCCGAGGACACCACGGGCGACGGCAAAGCCGACGTCGTGAAGAAATTGTTCTCCGGCTTCGGCGTGCAAAACGCGCAAGCGCGCGTGAACGGTTTTGCCTACGGCCTGGACGGTTGGCTGTACGCCGCCTGCACCTTCGCAGGCGAAATTGAAAACCACGTGCGCGGCAGCAAAGCGCGCCTTCCCGACGGTGACTTCCGCCTGCTGCCCGATGACGGTGTTCTCGAACCGGAAACGGGCCGTACACAGCAAGGTCGCGTGCGCGACGATTGGGGGAACTGGTTCGGCTGCAACAACACCGTGCTGTGTTTCCACTATCCGCTGGCCAGCCGGTACCTCGCGCGCAATCCGCACGTGGTGCCGCCCAGCATGGAGGTTTCCGTCGCCAGCGAAGCGGCCACGCAGCTCTTCCCGAGCGGCGACCTGGTTATGTTCGAACTATCGGGGC
>DASXWB010000480.1:0-10362 GCA_036503915.1 Lacipirellulaceae bacterium
AATCGACGAACGATACGTTTGGGACTAACCATCCATCGACACATTGTGGAACCCCGTTGGGGTTCGGATGCGATTTGGGGTATGCGTACCCAGCGTGCGCTGCGCGACACCGGGCTTTGGAATGTAACGCCTTCGGCGTAAAGTCAGACTATGGCCCTCCACCCAAGTTTTCCGACGGACTCGCACGTCGGTTAGATCCGGCCTAAGACTCGGAAATTTGGGACAGTCCCCTAGAGCTTTGGCTCGATGACGGAGCCCGCAAAGTCGGCGACGAAGTAGCGGGCGCCCTTCTTGATCACGCGGTGGCCCTCTGCGGTGAGGCGGGCGCGGAGGTTTTTGATGCCGCCGGGGTATTTGGGGTTGAGCTCGCCGCCGGTTTTGAGAGTTCGCCAGTAAGGGGTGATGCGCCGGCGGCCGGCGGTTTCGTCCTCGTTGGCCGCATGGGCGGCGATCCAGGCGAAGATGCCCGTCGTGATCGGGCAGGCGATGGTTGTGCCGTGCTTTTTGGCCAGCGCCTGGCGGAGGGCGTCGATGGTGGTGAGCTGGCCGCGGCAGACTTTCTTCATGAGGGCGTCGACTTCGAGCGGGGCGGGGATCACGAAGGTGCCCGCGCCCCAGCGCTTTGACTTCGTGCAGTCGATTTCGGCAACTTGGGGGAAGCCCTTGTCGTCGGCGAGCTTCTCGCGCCAGGATTTTTTGGGTTTGGACATGGGTCACTCGCGTGTCGGGTGTTTTTAAACACAAAGGCACGAAGGACACGAAGAGGGAAGTATTGAACAGGAGGTCGCAGAGGAAGCAGAGTCAGACAATGTTGCATTCATTGTTTATTACTCAAGTACGCAGTACTCAGCTTGACCGAGCGACTTTTAAACAAGATCGTTCGAACGCAACGACAATGTGATGTTGTCTGCGCGGCTTCAATCGGTTCTCTGCTACCTCTGCTACCTCCTGTTAGAAATGATCGTCTAATCCTTCTGTATATCAGCTGGCGATCGGGAGTTGGATTTCGGTGAGGTATTTTTTGGGGTTGCCGCGGAAGATCATGCCGGGGCCTTTGACGTAGACTTCGCGCGTTGGCAGCTGAACTTCGAAGCCTCGATCCTTTACAAATTTCATCAGCCGGGCGTAGGAACTGCGCAACTGGTCGTATGGGCCGCGGTGAATCAGCGTGACGCAGCGCGCGGCGGGCAGCTCGCGGACGCTGATGCCGTCGATCGACACGGCTTTGCGGATCGGCACGCACGGCTCGAAGTTGGCGTCGCCTTCGCGGTACTCGCCGTCGTAGAACAGGCAAAATGGCTTGCCGGCCATGTGCCGGCCCAGGCTGCGGCAGAGTTTGGCGAAACCCTGCCCGCAGTCGCTGTAGTGGCCTTGCATGCGGATGCCGGCTACGAGCATGGGTTCAAGCTGGCGCTGGCCGATCTCATAGGTTGCGGCACTCATTTTTTCCTCCTCGCGCGCGTGGCGCTCGTGTTCGATAACTCGTTCGATTTTTTGCAGGACGCCTTGATAATGGCGAAGCTTTTGCGTGATCGAATCCTTCTGGCGCTCCAGGTGACGTAGAATGTCCACATCATCCTGGCAATCGGCGAGAATTTCGCGGATGTCGTCGAGCGAGAATTCGAGATCGCGCAGGGCCGTGATGACGCCAGCGCGTTCGAGGTTGTGCTCATCGTAGGTGCGATACCTGGTCTCGGGATCGATGGCTGCCGGCACGAGCAGGCCTTCATCGTGGTAGAAGCGCAGGGTGCGAACCGGTATGCCGCTCGCCGTGGAAAACTCGCCGATGGTGAACACGCAAGAAGCTCCCAGAACGGTCCCAGAGAGGGGGACAGTCCCCGACGGTTCACCGGCAAGCTTACAGCCTCCAGCGACTGGAGGGTCAAGTGCCAGATGCGAAAAATCGCGGCTGCAGTAAAATGACGAACTAACGCAGGCCGACCAGCGGGAGTACGCGATGGACCCCTACCGCCATTTGACGATTTTAGGCCTCATCGCCGTGGCTGGTCTGGTGTTTGCTGTCGAAACGGCGCGAGAAACCTCCTTTGCCCAAGACTACGGCGTCGTCCCATCGGTCGTTGTTCCAGCCTTTCGCGCGGTCGTCCAAGGCGATTTGAATTTGACAACCGCCGGGCCGTTAATTCGCCTCGTAACCGCATTGTTCCTGCATGGCGGTATTGAGCACATCGTGCTGAACCTGGTGTTTTTGTGGGCGTTCGGTTACCTCACGTCGCAATTCGTCGGTCAGGGGTGGGCCCTGGCGATATTCGTGGTTTGCGGACTGTGTGGCAACATTCTGCAGACCTGGCTTGCACCCGATTCGCCGATTCCGATCATCGGCGCGTCAGGTGCGATTTGCGGATTTGAAGGCGTTTACTTTGGACTCGCATTGCGCTGGCAGCTTCCGTGGCCGGACGTGTGGCCGCTGGCTTATCCCATTCCGCCGATGCAGCTTGCTGCTTTTGCCGTGATTGGATTTCTAGCGGACGTATTTTTTCTAGCGAATCACGATCAGCAAATTGCGTACGGGGCGCACGTTGGCGGATTTCTCTCTGGCCTCGTCATTGCGAATTTGGTGACGACCGTGTATCCGGACCTCGCGGATTTTCGTCGGCCACGAACGAAGCGCTAGGGCGAGAAGCGCGCAGGCGAAGCAAGTCGTGCGACTACGACGGCTCGTACCCCAAATTTGGCGCGAGCCAGCGTTCGATTTCGGCGACGCTCATTTGCTTGCGGCGGGCGTAGTCCTCGACCTGATCGCGCGTGATGCGGTCGACAGCGAAGTAACGCGACTCGGGATGGGCGAAGTACAGGCCGGAAACGCTGGCCGCAGGGTGCATGGCGTAGCTTTCGGTGAGGCGGATTCCGGTGTTGGGCTCAGCGTCGAGGAGCTGAAAGATGGTTCGTTTTTCCGTGTGATCGGGCTGGGCCGGGTACCCGGGCGCCGGCCGGATGCCGCGATACTTTTCGGCGATCATGTCTTCGTTGGTGAGTTTCTCGTTCTTGCCATAACCCCATTCCCTGCGGGCGGCCGCATGCAGCCATTCGGCGAACGCTTCGGCGAGCCGGTCGGCCAGCGCCTTGACCATGATCGAGTTGTAATCATCGTGCTGGCGGTCGAAGCGTTTGGCCAGCTCGTCGCAGCCGATGCCCGCGGTGACGGCGAACGCGCCGATGTAGTCGTGCCGGCCGCTTTCGACCGGCGCAATAAAGTCGGCGAGCGAATAATAGGTTTGCTGGCCTTTGCGTTCCCACTGCTGGCGAAGCGCATGAAATCGGGCCAACTCCGTTGTTCGGGAATCGTCGGCGTAAACGATCATGTCGTCGCCGTCGCTGGCCGCGGGCCAAAAGCCGTACGTGCCCCGGGCCGTAAGCAGCTTGTCGCCGATAATCCGCTCCAAAAGTTCCCGCGCATCGTCGAACAGCTTTCGAGCCGCCTCGCCAACCCGCGGGTCGTCTAGAATTCGCGGATACTTTCCCTTCAGCTCCCAGGTTAGAAAGAACGGCGACCAGTCGATATGATCGCGCAGCGAGGCGAGGGAGACGTCGTTTAAAACTCGCGTCCCGAGGAATGCCGGCTTTGGAATGTCGACAGCGGCCCAGTCGGTTTTGAAGCGTCGGGCAAGCGCGTCTTTATACGGCACGAGCTTGGCCTCTTGCCGGCGTTCGTGCGACGAGACGAGCTGCTTCTGGAGCTCGCGATTTTCCGCGGCTAGCCGCGGGCGCACGTCAGGGTTGATCAGCTTTTCGACGACTCCTACCGAGCGGGACGCGTCGAGGACGTGGATCACTTCGCGCTCGTACGTTGGGGCGATCTTCACGGCCGTGTGCTTGGCGCTGGTCGTGGCGCCACCGATCAAGAGCGGCAGCTGGAAACCGTTGCGCTGCATCTCGCGGCCGACGTGCACCATTTCGTCGAGGCTGGGCGTAATCAGGCCCGAGAGGCCGATGATGTCCACGTGTTCGGCGCGGGCAGTTTCCAGGATTTTCTCGCACGAGACCATGACGCCCAGGTCGATCACCTGAAAGTTGTTGCAGCCCAGGACGACGCCCACGATATTCTTGCCGATGTCGTGGACGTCGCCCTTGACGGTGGCCAGGAGGATTTTGGCGCGTGCTTTTTGTTCCGCCAAGCCGCTGGCGGCTTTTTCGGCTTCCATGAATGGCGTGAGATAGGCCACCGCCTTTTTCATGACGCGGGCAGATTTCACGACCTGCGGCAGGAACATCTTGCCGGCGCCGAACAGGTCGCCCACGACGCTCATGCCGTCCATGAGCGGACCTTCGATGATCGCCAGGCCGCTTGGATATTTTTGACGGGCTTCTTCGATATCCTGGTCGATGTGCTTTACGACGCCCTTCAAGATGGCGTGCTTGAGGCGCTCTTCAAGCGGCGCGGCACGCCATGCTTCGTCGGCGGCAGCGGCCGGGCCGCCCTGCCCTTTGATCGACTCGGCGTAGTCAACCAGCCGCTCCGTGGCGTCCGGCCGGCGATTGAGAATAACGTCCTCCACTAGCTCCTTGAGCCGCGGCTCGATGTCGTCGTAGACCGCAAGTTGGCCGGCGTTGACGATTCCCATGTCGAGCCCGGCCCCAATCGCGTGGTAGAGGAACACGGCGTGCATCGCTTCGCGCACCGGGTCGTTGCCGCGGAAGGAGAACGAAATGTTGGAGACGCCGCCGGATGTATGCGCGCCGGGGCATGCGGCTTTGATTTTTGGAATCGACTCGATGAAGTCGACGGCGTAGTTGTTGTGCTCTTCGATGCCGGTGGCCACGGTGAGGATGTTTGGGTCGAAGATGATGTCCTCGGGTGGGAAGCCGACCTTTTGGGTCAGCAGCTCGTATGCGCGCCGGGAAATACGAACTTTGTCGTCGACTTCGACGGCCTGACCCTGTTCGTCGAACGCCATCACGACGACTGCCGTCCCATACCAGCGGCAAAGCTGCGCACGCCGCAAGAATTCGGCTTCGCCGTCCTTGAGACTGATCGAGTTGACGATCGATTTGCCCTGCAGCGTTTTGAGCCCGGCCTCGATCACCGACCATTTGCTGCTGTCGACCATCACGGGCACCGCGGCCACTTCATGCTCGTCGGCGATGAGGCGCAGAAACTTGGTCATCACCGCCTCGCCGTCGAGCAGTGCCTCGTCCATATTGACGTCGATGACGTTGGCGCCGCCCACGACTTGTTGCAGGGCGATTTCCACCGCCTGTTCGTAGTTCTCGTCTTTAACCAGGCGGGCAAACTTGCGCGAGCCGGTGACGTTGGTTCGCTCGCCGATCATGAGGAAGTTGCTATCGGGCCGCAGCGTGAGCGGGCGCGAGCCGCTCAGCCGCAGGTAGGGCGCGACGGTGGTGAGCTGATGCGGGCGCGCGTTGCGAACGGCGTCGGCCATTGCGGCGATGTGTTCGGGCGTGGTGCCGCAGCAGCCGCCCACGATGTTCACCCAGCCGCGCTCGGCGAACTGGCCGATCATGCGGGCCATGTCGGCGGGGCCGAGATCGAATTGGCCCATCTCATTGGGCAAGCCCGCGTTGGGATGGCAACTGATCCAGCGCGGCGAGACTTGTTGCAACGTTTCCAGATGAGGCCGCATCGGCTGCGGGCCAAGCGCGCAGTTCATTCCGACCGAGAGCATCGGGAAATGGGCGACGGCATTCCAGAACGCCTCGACTTCCTGACCGGAGACGAACGTTGCGCCGCCTTCGCTGAACGTGCCCGAGACCATGACGGGCACGCGAACATTCTGCTCGTCGAAATAGCGGGAGATGGCAAAGAGGCAGGCCTTCAGGTTGAGCGTGTCGATGACCGTTTCCGGAAGCAGGATGTCGACGCCGCCCTCAACCAGGGCGGCCACCTGCTGGTAGTACGACTCCATCATCTCGTCGAACGTTGTGCCGCGATAACTGGCATCTTCGACGCGCGTGGAGATCGTCATTTGCCTGGCCGTGGGGCCGATGGAGCCGGCGACAAATCGCGGCTTGTTGCTGTTCTTTTCGTTGAATTCATCGCACGCGCGGCGGGCGCAGGCCACGGCGGCCAGGTTGATCTCGCGGATGACGTCGTCGCCCAGCTCGAATTCGATTGCGCCAATCGGACTGGCGCCAAACGTATTGGTTTCAACGATGTCGGCGCCTGCGGCCAGATAGCGGCGATGAATCTCGGTGACCTCATGCGGATGCGTGAGGCAGAGAACATCCGCGAAATTCTTGAGGTCCTTGTGGTGGGCGGCAAACCGTTCGCCGCGCATTGCGCCTTCGTCGAAGCCGAGCGATTGCACCTGCGTGCCCATCGCGCCGTCGAGCAGGAGGATGCGCTCCGCGAGCAGCGATTCGAGCTGGTCCGTTTTGTCGATCACGTCGGAGGCGCTCATCGAGACTCGATCCAGGCTTGCAATTGCAATAGGTAAAGACAGGCAAACGAGCTTAGCGGTTCAAGCTAATTGCGGGCGTCCAGCAAAACGATGCCCATCGATTGGATGTGTAACGCCTTCGGCGTACACGACGGTTTTGGGTTCTGTTTCAGGGTGCGCCGCTTCGCGGCGACTCTGGGCTACGGTGTTAACCGGTTCGCGGTTTTCTGTTGCTAGTCCGTGCAAGCGGGCGGGAGTATTCAAACTGCTTCTAATGATAGCCCGCGCGAGGCTATGACGACAGCCGACGCATCGAGCTTTAAGCCGCGTGGCGCTGTGCCGCACCAGAGGAATCGAGAGCAGGGACAATTTCTCGAAGGGCGGACAGAATTACGTCGTTCGGCTCTCTGAGAAGCGATTCGAGGCGGCCGATGTCGGCGATCACCTCGAGCAGCTGTCGGCGGGCGCTATCGGCGACCATGATTTTTGGATGCGTCGTGGGCATGCGGATTTCGTTCACATCGTACAGCTCTTCGTATAGTTTTTCGCCCGGCCGCAGGCCGACAACCTTGATTTCAATGTCGTCGCCCACGCGCAGCCCCGAGAGGCGGATCATGTCGTGCGCCAAGTCGAGAATGCGCACAGGCTCGCCCATGTCGAGGACGAAGATCTCGCCGCCCTTCCCCATCGCGCCGGATTGAATAACCAGTCGAGCCGCTTCGGGAATGAGCATGAAGTAGCGGGCAATGTCTGGGTGCGTCACCGTGACCGGCCCGCCGCGGGCGATTTGCTGGCGAAAGATCGGCACGACGCTGCCGGAGGAATCGAGCACGTTGCCAAATCGAACCGTGACCAAACGGCAACTCGACATGGAGGAGCGCGCTTGGACGTATTGCTCCGCGAGCCGCTTGCAGCTGCCCATGACGCTGGTGGGATTTATCGCCTTGTCGGTTGAAATCATGACCAGCGCGCGGGCGCCGTGCTGTTCGGCCAGATCGACGATGTTCCGCGTGGCCAGCACGATGTTCTTCACAGCTTCGGCGCAATGCGACTCCAAAAGCGGCACGTGCTTGTAGGCGGCCGCGTGGAAAATGATTTCCGGCCGCGTTTCGCCAAGGACCGCATTCAAGCGGTCACGATCAGTCAAATCGGTAAGGCGGGTGTGAATGAGAACGTGTGAATTCAAAGCGGCGGTGACATCGGCCAGTTCGCGCTGCAGGTAAAACTGGCCAGTTTCCGCGCGGTCGACAAGAACCAGCTCGGCCGGCTCGAGCCGCAAGAGCTGCCGGCAGATTTCCGAGCCAATGCTGCCGGCGCTGCCGGTGACCATCACAACGCGGCCGGCAAGCCAGTCGCGGACCGGCTGCAAATCGAGTTCCACCGAGGCGCGGCCGAGCAGGTCCTCGATGGCCACCGGGCGCGGCTGGACCGCAACCCGTCCTTCGAGCAGCTGTTTGTAACTCGGCAGCACCTTGACGCGAAAGGCGTGCTCGCGGCCTTTCTCCACCAGCTGTCGGACTTGCACACCAGGCAGATCGCCGGACGTGATCAGCACCTCTTCCACGCCATGACGAGTGACAAGCTGCGCTATGTCCGCGCACGTGCCGATGACCGGCACGCCGCCGATGCGGCTTCGTTGGACGTCCGCGCAATCGTCGACGAATCCGACGACGCGGTAGTTTAATGTCCGATTGTAGAGGATCGCCCGCAGCAAGTTCTCTCCGGATTCATTGGCGCCGACGATCAGCGATGGCGTGCCACCGGTCGCTGCGAACCAATGCCAGCTTCCGCTGCGAGAAAGTTGCGGCAGCGCTCTCAGGGTGCCGACCGCCAGCAGCGTCGTGCCCCAATCGATAACGATAATGCTTCGTGGAATTGCCGAGCTGGGCATGCACATGGTATCGACAAGCGTCACGACCAATTCGCCGCATGTTACGGCTTGGGCAAGCGTCAGCAGCTCATGAAAGTCGACGTGCCGCGTCCAGCTCACGCGCAGCCGGAACCAGGCGAATGCGCCGAGCTTGATCAATGCCACCCACCACACCGTCACCAGATAGAGTTGCAAGGCCCGCGAATTGGGTTCGCCGGCGAATCGCAGCAAGAATGCCGTGTAATAGGTAGCGGCCAGCAGCGGCAATAAAACGATGGTGCTTACGCCGAGTTGATGCAGTTCGCGTTGGTGAAGAGCTTTGCGCATTATCAACGATCAAAGTGTCTCTAACGCGAAATGGTAGCGTTGTCCGTAGACGGAAATTTGGGAGCTTGCGGCGGAAGCTGCGATTGCGTCGCAAGCGCGGCGGTCCCTGCCGTGGGCTTTGCGCTATTCTCGGCGAAGCGTTGTCTGGATATGGCCTCGATCGCGCCTGCCAGCCACTTATCGTCGGGGCGGCGAGCCAGGCACCAGCGCACGTGCGGCTCTGCCTCGTTCAGCCGGCCGGAAGCTAGTAGCGCCTTTCCGAGCGAATAACGAATCGGATAGTGGTGCGGATTCGCCGCGTATGCCCGGCGCAAACATGCGAGTGCCTCGTCCGCCTGAGCGACGTCCGTGTGCAAAGACGCCTGAGCGTGCCAGACAGTTGCCGCCGGGATGCCACGGGCTTTCCCGGTTTCGCGCTCTGCCGCCGCGGAGGCGTAAGCGAGGATTTCCGATAAGTCCTGCGGCGAGCCGAGTTGCCGATATTGCGGCCAGATTTCGCGCAGCGTGCGCCAGTCCGGCTGCATCCTGTCGAGCAGCAGCCTGGCCGGCATGCCACAGGTCACCAGGCGAAACACAATTTCCTTTTGATGCCGGCCCGGCGTGTTGAAACAGCGCGACCAATGCTCGATGGCTGCTTCCGAGTTTCCCAACAGAAGTTGCTGCAGCCCGGCGCGCGTAAGGACGTGCTTGTCGTAAGGACGCACGACGAGGCTTTGATCGACAAACGCGGCGACCGCTTCGCGCGGCCGACGTTCCAAGAAGCATAAGTCGGCCAGGTGCAGGTAACTGTCACCCTGAAGCGGACACAGCTCGACGGCGCGATGAGCGTGGTGGAGTGCTTTTTGAAGCAGCTCCACATCGGATCCGAAGGCGCGTTTCAGCCAATCGTCGAGATCGGCTGAGGATTTAAACGATGAGGCCATGGCCGCATCGCGTATTTGCGTGACGTCCAACTGGTTCGCGGC
Organism: Lacipirellulaceae bacterium; assembly: GCA_036503915.1. Classification (GTDB taxonomy): domain Bacteria; phylum Planctomycetota; class Planctomycetia; order Pirellulales; family Lacipirellulaceae; genus JABDGM01. The sequence continues at coordinate 9,519 of DASXWB010000480.1, forward strand.
ATCGGCCATGCGGTGCTCGAAATCGGCCATGTAGCGATCGGCGATGCGGCGGTGCGCGCGGGCCGATTGCGGATCCCAGTCGATCGCCCGCTGCATATGTCTGAGCATCTGTTCGGACAGGCTGCGGCGGATCGACTGCGAGTTGACTCGACCATCGGCGACGAATTCGGAAAGTTCTTCTTGTGCCATCGCGCTATCGATGGCCGCGATGCGCAGGTAGCGGTCCCAATGGACGGCCGCAATCGCGGGCCTGAACATCGACGCGGCCGCCCAACCGCCAACGAGCAGGCTCGCGGCGGCCAGCTGCAACCAGCGGCCGCGCGGCAGCGCGATCGTTGTGGCGGCTTGCGATTCAGTTGTGCGGACGAGCTGAGCAAGGCGGGCCAGGCAGGCCGCGAGAACGATGGTGCCGCACATGCAGGCAGGAATGTACCACACGAAATCGACCAGGGATTGAACAATGCTTGCCGCCAGTCCGGCCGCGAGCGCGCCGAAACAGCGGATTTCCGCCGGCCCCGTTGCACCGCGAAAGCAATTCAAGCACCAGGCGCCGCACAAACCGATCGCCGTCATCAGAAGCGCAATTCCCGCGACGCCATTCTCCGTGGCAATTTGCAGGTAGCCGTTTTCAGCGTGCGTGTATTCCTTGGTGAGCGATTCGGGGAGGTAAACGGGACAGATTTCGCGATGACTGCCGGCACCCGTGCCGGTCAGCCAGCTTGCCTTGAAGGCTTGGATGTTCGCTGTCCAAACCTTGCGCCGGATTGCGTTGTGGTCGATTGCATCGATCGAGCCTTCGGCGAAGTCGTCGAGGCGCTCAGCCACCTCGTCGAGTCCATGGAAG
>DASXWB010000481.1:0-3622 GCA_036503915.1 Lacipirellulaceae bacterium
TCGGGCCGCAGCCGCCGGTACACCTGGTCCAAGTCGGGGCCTAGCGTTTTCACGGCGCCCCGGACCTCGAAATCGCCGATCGAGTGGCATTTCACGCAGTAATTGCCGTCGGTGACGATCTTCATCGCATCATCCAGCAGCTCCGGATGCGATTCTTCGAGTCGCGCCAAGTACCCGCCGCGGCGGCGAGTATTGTACTCATAGGGGAATTCGGCATTGCTCTTGGCCGCAAAATAATTCACCAGCTTCGAGGCCTCGTCGCTCGACATGTGGAAGTTCGGCATCCGCATCACGGCCGCCGGCCGCAGCGCGATCGGGTCCATGAGAAAATCGTGCAGCCAATCGGTTTGCACCTTTTCGCCTTCATGGTGCAGCGGCGGAGGCAGCCAGCCCCACGCCTCCGAAGCGACAGCCGCGGGGTTCACCTTTTTCTCCTCCGCGATCACGCGCGGGTACAGATATTTCGCCAGGTCGCCGCCGTAGCCGGGATGCGCGGTGCCGCGGGCCGGGCCTCCGCCCTCGCGCTTGGCCGGGATCATGAGGTTCTGCAAGCCGACCAATCGTGTCGCGCCGCTCACAAGGGCATGCTGGTACAGTTGGATTTCGTAGAACGGCTGAGACTCGGTGTCGTCCGGCTCGATCGGTACGCCATCCTCGTCCACAATGCGCGGCGCGCCTGTAGCCTCGTCGCGCGTCGGCATGCCGTACAGCTCTGCATGCTGCAGGCCTCGGCGGTCGAGTGCAAGGGATGCTTCGATCTCGTCCGGCGCCGGCTGCGGAATGAGAAATGGATATTCGGGTGGTGTGGGCGGTTCTTCAAACCAATCCGGTTCGAACGCAATCTCCCATCGCTCCATGTCGACGACGTGGCAGCCGGCGCAGTTGTACTTGTCGAGCACGTGCCGGCCCTGGACGATCGCCTCCTGCCGCGGAGCGGGCCTGTAGATGTATCGCTCGGCCGGCGCCTCGCTGGTCAGGCCGAGGATAAATGTCATCACCGCTTCGCGCTCCTCGTTGGTGAAGTTGAACTTGGGCATGCGCAGCCGCTCGTCGTAGCGCTTCGTGCGAGTGGCTGCATAGTCGTAGCTTCGCGGCATGCGCAGCTTTTGCCACAGGAAGCCGTTGCGATGATGCGAGTTGAGCGCCTGCAAGAAGTACGCCGTGTCGGAATCGTACTTGTCGTCGAGCGGGTCGAGGTGACCGTGCCCGCCCCCGTGTTCATCGCCATGCTCTTCTTCGATCGCGGCCACGGTCGTTTCGCGCGTGTCACCGACGCCGATCGATTCGCGTTGCGGTCCGATGCCTTCGGTGCCGTGTTGCCCGGAACGGTCCATGTCAACGCCGTGATTGGCCAGGAAGGTGCCGATGTTTTCGAACGCCAATTGGGCCGGGTCCTTGCGACCCCAATTGGCCAGCGGCGTGCCGATGGGTTTGGCCGTTTCGTAGCCGGGGATATCGTGGCAGCCGAAGCAGCCATAACGGCTTAGCGAGCGCCGGGCCACATATTCCAGCTGCCGCTTCGTGCGATCGTCGTCGTTCTGATATTTGCCGACCAGCACCTGCTCGTCGACTTTCACTGTCGCCGCCAGCCGATCATCGATGCCATCCTTGGCGAAGCGTTCGGCCCGGCGGCGCGGGAAGGATGCGCTGAGCCACACCGTCGTGAGATCGTTGAGCGCGGCCTTTTCATCGGCCGAGAGCTCGCCCGTGGGGGCCGGCACTTCAGGCTGCCAATTGGCCGGCACGCCCAATAAAAATGCCACGATGTCGGCCGCTGGATCCGTCACGCTGCCGGTCGCATTCCCGGCCGCGTCGACTTCGTTAATGGGGTCGAGGAATACATTCGGCATCACGGTGCGCGTGTGATAACTCTTGGGGTCTTTGAGCCAGCTGTAGAGCCATTGCTGCCCCTTCTCGGTATTGAACTTGGCCGCGATGCGCGACAAATCAGGCCCTTGATTCGACGCGATGCCGGGAAACTCGGCGTGCGAGTGACAGGCCAGGCAGCCTCGCGATTCAAACAGCCAGCGGCCGCGCTCAGCCGAAGCCTGCTCCGTGATGCCTTGCGGCGGCTGAATGTACTCGAATCCCGGCTGGCTGTGGGCCAACAAGTACTCGGCCAGCGCGCGGATTTCAATGTTCTCGAACCGCGCGGTGAACTCGCGGTCGGTAATTTTTATTTCTTTTCCGGCCGCGTCGCGGATCGGGAACTCCTTGCGCTTGCCGTCTAGATGCTCGTAATTCAAGAAGAACTGCGGCATGCGGGTCGACGGGCGGAAATCGGCCGGTCGGCGAATCCAACTATAGAGCCAGTCGTAGTCGACCTTCGACGCCAGATGCCGCAAGCTGGGACCGACACGCCGCAAATTGCCGGGCGCATCGAGATCGCGCAGCGCATCGGCCAGTGCACGCGTCCCCGCCGTGAGCCGGGCCTCTTGTTCCTCATCGCCCGCCGCATCATCCGCTTGCGGTTTAGCTTCCGCACTCGCCAGCGCCGCATCCGCCTGAATCGCCCGCATCAATTCGTTCCGCGCCGCGGCATCTTCCGGCCGCTCGGCCACGGTGCGGGCCAGTTCCTTTTCTTCATCGTTCAAGCCCGGGTCGGCCAGTATCTGGGATGCAACCTCGTAATAATTCGGCTCGATGCGCATGTCCGGCCCAATGCGCTTCGCGCCGTCGAAGCCGTTGATCTCGTGGCAGCCGTAACAGCCGAAGTCACGCACCAGGTGATATCCCTTCACGAGCTTCGGCGCCGGCGGCTCCGGAAATCGCTCGCTGGGCTCGAGCTCCACGACCTCATGGTGACACTTGAGGCAGTTGCTCTCGATGAACCGCTCAGGCGTCATCGGGAAGATCCAATGGTGGTTGTCGAACCAGCCGTGCTTTCGCGACCAATCGAGCGCCTGCTGCGGATCGTTGGGCGTGTGCGAGGCCCATTTGAATTCCGTGGCACTGCCCTGCCCGTCGTGGCAGATCGTGCAGCCCATTTCGCCCTTCTTGTGCGGGCTCGTGCTGCCGACAAAAAGATCAAGCCGCGGGTGCGAAGTGAACGGCTGGTTCAATCCTCGGCGAATGGTAAGCGAAAACGGCTGTTCCCATTTGATTTCACCCAGCAGGTAATGCTCGGCATCGGATAAGGAATCGACCGGCCCATTGTTGACTTCCAACAGGACATCGCCCATCTGCAGACCAGCCAACGCAGCGCGGCTTAGCGGCTTGACCACCTGAACCGTCACATCATCCTTGTTCACTTGGCCGTACGGCGTGAGGACCAGGCCATACAAGTAGTCCAACGTGGGCGTTCTTAATTCGACGGATTCTTCCGTCGCGCCGCCCGCGCGGCGAACTTGCAGCTCAACGGGCTGCCCCCAGGTTGTTGGAACCAACAGGAGCTTCTCGGCATCAGCGGCCGATGCAACGCTTTCACCCGCCACTTCCAAGATGACGTCGCCATTCTTCAGGCCGGCATTGCTGGCCCAGCCTTTGTCGATGACCTCCTCGATGACCGCTGCGCTGGGTGCGTTCTCGTCCGGTGCGGCCAACGACATGCCGTACAAGTCCGGCACTGTTGGCTGCGGTGGCGTGGCCAATTGCACGACTCGCTCGCGCTCGCTGCGCGGAA
>DASXWB010000482.1:0-1941 GCA_036503915.1 Lacipirellulaceae bacterium
CCATGGACGGCCAGATGGTATATTGCAAGTTGCTAAATCCACGCGGCTGCGCTTTTTCGCTCGACAATGGCTCACGTTAATTGCGACTGTTCGCGACGGCGGTTTCTTGGGCAACTCGGTGCCGGGTTCGGAACGCTGGCCTTCGAGGCGCTTCGGCGCCAGGAGTTAAGGGCCGCTACGTCGAGCAAGCCCGCGGTGATCGATCCGATTCAACCCTTTGCACCGCGGCCGCCTCACTTCACGCCGCGAGCCAAGTCGGTGATCTTCCTATTCATGGTCGGCGGACCGTCGCAGGTCGACACATTCGATTACAAGCCGCTGCTGCAGAAACAGAGCGGCCAGCCGCTGCCCGCCTCGTTGCGCCAAACGCTCCACAAGTCGAAGTTCGCCAACGTCACGTTTGGCTGCGAGGACAAGCTCCTGGGTAGCCCGTTTTCGTGGAGCCAATACGGCGAGTCCGGCATGTGGGTCAGCGAGCTATTCCCACATCTCGCGCAGCATGTCGACGAATTGTGCTTCATTCACTCGATGCAGGCCGAATCGAATAACCACGCGCCGGCCAGCTATCAGCTTCACACCGGCGACGTACGCGTCGGCAAAGCCAGCCTGGGCTCGTGGACGACCTATGGTCTTGGCTCCGAGAATCAGGACTTGCCGGGTTACGTCGTGCTGTTCGACGCCGGGCCGCTGGGCGGGGCGGGAAATTATTCGAACGGGTTCCTGCCGGCCGCCTTTCAACCGACCCGCCTGCGCGACACCGGCACGCCGGTCCTCGATTTGCTTCCTCCCGATGAGTTCGCCAGCGGCCAGCGGGCTTCTTTGGATCTGATCCGCGAACTGAATTTGCGGCATCGAGCCGACCGCGACGGCTTCACCGAGCTCGACGCCCGATTGGCGACGTACGAACTCGCATATCGAATGCAATCGAGCGCGCTTGAGGTCGGCAACCTCGACGACGAGACGCAGCACACGCGCTGCAGCTATGGCCTGGAGCACAAGGATGAGCGAACACGCAGCTTCGGCCGCAAATGCCTCCTGGCAAGGCGACTCGTGGAGCGGGGGGTGCGGTTCGTGCAGTTGTACGACATGCCCGACAAAGACGGTTGGGATGCACACTCGAAACTGACAGACAACCACACGCCGCGTGCTCGCTGGACGGATCAGCCCATTGCCGCCCTGCTGCACGACTTGAAGCAGCGTGGACTGCTCGACGAGACACTTGTGATCTGGGCCAGTGAGTTCGGCCGAACGCCGTTGCTGCAAAGCGACGGCGGCCGGAATCACAATTCGGCCGGGTTTACGATTTGGCTGGCCGGCGGCGGCGTGAAGCCCGGGCAACGCATCGGCGCCACCGATGAATTCGGCTATCACGCCGTTGAGCAGCCGACGCCGTTTCGCGATTTGCACGCGACAATTCTCGCTGCACTGGGCTTAGATAATGATGAACTTTTCTTCCACGCCAACGGCCGGCAAGAACGGCTGACCGGCGTGGCTGGAAGCGCGAAAATTATTCCGGGGGTGCTGGCATGAGGCCCTATGTCCAATGCGCCGCCGGTCGCAGAGTTCGAATTGCCTGGCGCGCTTTTTCTGTCGCCTTCGGCTTTGCACTGTGCTTCACTGCCTCCGCGACGGCGGCTGCCGATGATCCAAGCGGCGCCCAACTAATCGAGGCCGACCGTCATTTCGTCGAGCGCGTCCGGCCGCTTCTGGCCGCGCGCTGTTGGTCGTGTCACGGGCCAGATAAATCGGAAGGCGGTTTGCGGCTTGATTCGCGCGAGGCAGCGATTGAAGGCGGCGATTCCGGCCCTGCCCTCGTGCCCGGAAATCCGAAACTAACGCTGATGCTGATGGCCGTGAAACGGACGCACAAGGTTCTCGAAATGCCTCCGAAAGATAAGCTCTCAGCGCACGACATTCACACGCTCGAGCGCTGGATACAAG
>DASXWB010000483.1:0-1885 GCA_036503915.1 Lacipirellulaceae bacterium
CAGATCTCGACCCGGTGCGGGGGCGGGAGCAAGCGGGCTCACGCCTAGTCGTCGTGGTAAGTCATGACGTGTTCAATGCGCACTCAGGCACCGTCATCGCGGTGGCAATCACAAGTCAACGGCCGTCGGCCGGTTTTCCACTGACGATGGAGATTGAAAGCGCGAAGCTACCGAAAAAGTCTTGGGTCAAGATAAGCCAGATTCGCACGTTGTCTGTGGAGCGAATTGGTCGGCGAATTGCGCGATTGTCGGCTGAGGAGCTTGAAGACCTTATTTCCGGATTGAACGAAATCGTCGGCGACTGATTGGGTGCGCTCGGTCAGCGCGGCGCGGGCCCCGGCTGGGCCGCTTGCTCCACCGGCATCTGCTCGACAATGTGCTTCCACCCACCCGGCAGGCGTGGAAGTTTAATGAGCGTTTGAAGCTTTTGCAGCGGGCTGTTGATTGTGGCGCTCGCGATGTTGAACGTGTACACGTGCCGGTCGCCGTTGGGCAAATGAACTTGCATGTGCGTTGGCAGGAGCCGCTGCCGATCGAGGATCACTTCGACCGCTCGAAAGTCGGCCGCTTGAGCCTGTAACTTGGGCAGGGCCACAAGCCAGATTTGCTCCTGGTTCGGTGGCTGCTCCAGGCGCATCCAGTAGCGCGCTTTGAGTTTGTTGGCATCGGCGCCGAACAAAAACGGCAGCGGGCCGTCGACAATTGCCTGGCCTTGAAATTGGGGCGGAATCTGCCGCTCCACCAGGTGCTTTTGATTGTGTCGATACTCGAACACGGATTTGCCGTCGCACATCCAATGCTCGCCGATCGCGTTCGGTTGAGGCACCCAAGTGCCTTTCTTTTCGGCCGGAGCCGGCTGGCCCGGCGGCGGAGGAGTCTCTTTCCACGTATTAATCTCGGTGATGCGGAAGCTTCCCTTGTCGGGCCTGCCGAAGCTCAGCTCGCCCTTGTTTCTGTTGAGCGGAATATCGCGACTAGGCCCGAACACGAGGTTGTATTCCAAGCGCTCGAAGTCGCACTTGAACGTGGCAATTTTCGCGCTCTGTGTCTGCCAGGCGGTCAAAACCTGATCGAGCGCCGCCTGCTGCAGCGGGTTCAGCTGGAAACCGGCGGGCACTTGCACCGGCGGCGCCTGCTGCGCGCCTGATTGCGGTGGGACCTGCTGCGGCGCTGCTTGCGGCGCGAGCGCTTGCTCTTGCGCGGCTGCGGATGCCGCCATTAGCGCGAGAAACGACAATGCAGTCACGTGGGCTCGCAGTTTTGTAAACATCCGCAATCTCGCAGCGCGGTATGCAATGGATTGTCCGCCGGGCCGCGAACTATAGCGGCCGCCAGCAATGCGACCTAGAGCGGCTTTCCCGCTGCCGGCAAACAGCGGTGCTATCGCGATAAACCCGTTTGGCAATCGCAAAAACATTCGCATGAGCAGGTACGTACAAAATGATGCAACGTCCGATGCGCCGTTCTTTTGGCGCTCCGGCTCGCTAGCTATTGAACCGAGCGGTTGCCGACTTGTCTGAACACGGAGGGTCATCATGATCTCATACGCACCGATTCGCCAAGCGTTTGCGCGCCGGCTATGGCTCATCGCCGGCGCAGCGGTTATCGGCATTCCGGGTTACGTCACTGCTGCGCCCTACGTTGAGTTTGACTTCGCGCGGTCGGCCGAATGCCGGGACGTCACGCCGCCCGAGCGCGTCGCAGAAGTCCCAAGCTACCGCTTCGTTGAGCTGGTGCTGCCGATCTCAGTGCGGTTCCGCGGCCTGGCAAGGGAGGATGTCGAAGAGCTCGACATCGAAATCAACGCAGCGGCGGCCGGGCTGCGGGTGATCGATTTCTCGCCCGCCACCCAGCTGGCCAGCGAATTCGCGCAGCAGATCGAAAC
>DASXWB010000484.1:0-3468 GCA_036503915.1 Lacipirellulaceae bacterium
CCGATTGAGGCCGCCAGCGACATTTTAGGAAAAGCACTGCTGGACAAGTCCGCCGCGGCGGACTCGTCCCCCCGGCTAATCGCTGACATCCCTCCGGGATGAATTTACTCGGCGGTCAGATTCCCCGACCTTGAGGATCCGAAGCCTCCACTTACTGCGCCACTTTTGCTCTACTGCACCAGTCCGCTCGTCCCGCTACGGTGCCGCTCACATGTCGTCCGGGCTTGACATCACGAATGAACGCGAGCGCGTGCTTTTGGCGCCGTATGCGCAACATAGCGCGGATTCGGCCGGGCGCAAGTTTCCCGAGCCGCCGCATCCGTATCGTGGTCCCTATCAGCGTGACCGCGACCGCATCCTGCATTGCGCCGCGTTCCGCCGCTTGAGCTACAAGACGCAGGTGTTCACGGGCGAGATGGGCGACTACCATCGCACCCGGCTCACGCATACGCTGGAGGTCGCATCGATCGCGCGCACGATTGCCCGCGCATTGCGGCTCAATGAAGACCTTGTCGAAGCGCTCGCGCTGGCCCACGACATCGGCCACCCGCCCTTCGGCCATTCGGGCGAAGAGGTGCTCGATGAATGCCTGCGCGAGCATGGCGGCTTCAAGCACAACGCGCAAGCCCTGCGCATCTTCGAAGTGCTCGAGACTCGATACCCGGATTTTCCGGGGCTCAATCTCACGGCGGAGGTCTTGGAAGGTCAGCGTGCACGGGCGGAAAAGAAGCGAGGAGCCACCCAGAGGGTACCCGGCGCGGAGCATGGAGCCGGACAAACAGCGCCTTCTGGCTCTATGCTCATTGCTCCCAACTCCCCGCTTCTTGAAGTCCAGGTCCTCGACACTGCCGATAGCATCGCCTACGACGCTCACGATGCCGACGATTCGCTGGAGCTGGGTTTACTGCGATTGGAAGAACTGCTCGAAGTACCCATGTGGCGCGAAGCGGCCGAGCGCGTTCGCCGGCGATTCACGAACCTGGCCGATCGCCACTTGCGCCGCGCGATCGTCCATGCCGTGATCGACTGGCAAGTGAGCGATGTGCTGGGAGTCACCGAACGTGAAATCGCTGGTCGCGAAATTCGCAGCGTCTCGGAAGTCCGCGGCACTTCGACCATCGTCCATCCGTCGCCGGAGCTGGCCGAAAAGAAGGCTGGCCTCGAGCGGTTCTTGTTCAGCCGCGTCTATCGTCACCCCGATTTGTTGGCCAAGCGTCGTCATGCGCAGCACGCGCTTCGGGAAACTTTTGAGCTGCTGGTAGAAAAACCTGACCAATTGCCGGCCAAGTTCCGCCGGCTTGCCGAACGCGACGGAGTGCACCGCGCCGTGGGCGACTACCTGGCCGGCATGACGGACCGCTATGCGGTTGAAGAGCACTTGCGGCTCGTGCGCTTATAACCAGTGTCCCGGCGGCTGCGGTATCGTGGCCAATGACGCCATTGGTGCCCGCTTGGCCCACTTGGTAGAATGAAACCGAGGGGATATCAAGCGAAGCAGACTGTCGAGAATATTCGACCGTCCCGAATCGGATTGCGCAATCGCGGGCGTGCGCGTGGAGTAAGAAATGGCCTTGGTCATCATCAGGTGCGTGTTCCTCATGATGGCCATCACGCTTGGCTTCCAACTGCTAAACTCGCGCGTTGTCGAGAGTTACAGCCAGTGGGTGCCATGGGCCGGTTTCCTTGGCGTGATGCTTATCGCGGCGGGCGTGCTTGCCGCCGACGTCGCCATGCGCCGCAAGCGGCTCGATACGATTACAGCCGTCTATTTTGGCACGATTATCGGTCTTTTCCTGACGTACGTGTTTCGCATTGCGCTGACACCCTTGCTCGAGGGCGCGAACGAAGATGTGCTGCAATGGGTGCAACTCGCCATTGCCACCGTCGTTTGTTATTTGTGCATCAGCGTGCTGCTGCAAACCAAGGATGATTTCCGCTTCATCATTCCCTACGTCGAGTTCGCTAAGGAAGTGAAAGGGCTCAAGCCTTATGTGCTCGACACGAGCGTGGTGATCGACGGCCGCATCGCCGACGTCGTTGAAACGCGCGTCATCGACAATCAACTGGTCATGCCGCAGTTCGTCATCGCCGAGCTGCAGTCGATCGCCGACCTGGGTGACAAGCTCAAGCGCAATCGCGGCCGCCGCGGCCTGGATATCCTCAACCGGCTGCGCAGCGATCCCAAGGTGGACCTCATGATCTGGGATCGCGAGCTGCCCGAGTTCGCCGGTCAGCCGGTCGATCAGAAGCTCGTGCTCCTGGCAAAGCACCTGGAAGGCAAAGTCGTGACGAACGACTACAACCTCAACAAGGTGGCCAAGCTGCATAATGTGGGCGTCATAAATCTGAACGACATCGCCAACTCGCTGAAGCCGGTGTTCCTGCCCGGCGAGTCGATCGACGTGCGCATCGTGAAGCTGGGCGAAGAGCCGGGACAAGGCGTGGGATATCTCGAGGACGGCACGATGGTGGTTATCGAGGGCGGCCGCGACCACGTCGGCGAGAACGTCGCCGCGCTGGTCACGAGTGTCCTGCAAACGAGTGCCGGTCGTATGGTGTTCGGGCGCTATGAGCGGACCATTGGGGATTCAGATGACATGCCCCGCAGTGCTCGTCCGCCCGGCACAGTAAGTCGCATGCCCACGAAAACCTAACGCTCAGTAATCCAAGAACGAATGCCATCGATGAGTAACGAACGTCAAGTGCTGGTTGGAATCCTGATGGGCTCCAAGAGCGATTGGGAGACGCTGCAGGCTGCGGCAAAGATCCTCACGGAATTCGGCGTGGCGCATGAAGCGCGCGTGGCGTCGGCGCATCGGTCGCCGGAGTTAGTGAGCGAATATGTGAAAGCGGCCGAGTCGCGCGGCCTTGAGGTGATCATCGCCGCCGCCGGCCTGGCCGCCCACTTACCGGGCGTCGTTGCTGCACAGACGCTGCTACCGGTGCTCGGCGTTCCGATCCACAGCCAGGCGCTGGGCGGCCTCGACGCGCTGCTCTCGATGGTGCAAATGCCGGGCGGCGTTCCGGTGGGCACGCTGGCCATCGGCTCGCACGGCGCGAAGAACGCCGCCCTCTTGGCCATCCGCATCCTCGCCAACTCGCGGCCCGATCTGCGCGAGAAGCTCCGCCAGTATCATGCGCAGATGGCCGAGCAGGTGAAAAAGGATTCAGTCTTGCAATAGCCGAATCACTGACATCATTCGGCCGCTGCGGCTGCGGATTCAATACGGTAGAGACGCGTCTTTGTGCGCAGAAGAATTGCCTTGCCATCGACGGCCGGCGAGGCCATGCAGCCGTCGTTGAGCGTGTTTGTGGCGAGCAATTCGAACTTTCGTCCCGGCTTAATGACGGTCGTCTGGCCATCCTGATCGCAGAAGTACAAGCGTCCGTCGCCGTAGATCGGCGACGCGGCAAACGCGCCGCCCACGCGTTTTTGCCAAATACCCTCGCCGTTGGCGGCGTCGATGC
>DASXWB010000485.1:0-1555 GCA_036503915.1 Lacipirellulaceae bacterium
CCAAGCCACGATTCTTACGATGCGTAGCGCAGAGAAACCAGCCACCCGAGCGAGCGCGGACTTTGCCTGAGCGCAAATCATTTGGAAACTCCGTCAGAGATGGTTGAACCGGTTGGACAGCTGCTGCGTCAGCAACAAGGCGAGCAATTATTTAACCGACGCTGGCCCAACGCGCGGAGTAAGCCCCAATGTGCCAGTATCGGCGAGTGATGGCAGAATTTCAAGGCGCGGCGGCACCGGCGGAATGGCAGGGGTGGCTCAATCCAATGGCGGAGCAAGCTCCACCGCTAATGCGCACAGGCTGCGTGTGTGATTTGAGGACCCTATCCGCTGCGGATTCGGCGTGTTAATCTTGAGCGATTTTAGCCATTTCGCGCCTGAACGCACCCATCCGCGCGCCAAAGCGCACATTTCCGCCTGCTAAAGCGCACCTCGCCAGCCCATGCCCCGACGCGACGACCTGCACAAGATTCTTATCATCGGCTCTGGCCCGATCGTCATCGGCCAGGCGTGCGAGTTCGACTATTCGGGCACGCAGGCCTGCAAAGCGCTGCGCGAGGAGGGCTACCAGGTCGTGCTGGTGAACTCGAACCCGGCCACGATCATGACCGATCCGGCGACGGCCGACCGCACGTACATCGAGCCGCTTACCTGGGAGATCGTGGCGAAAGTCGTTGAGAAGGAGCGGCCCGATGCGCTTCTGCCCACGCTCGGCGGCCAGACGGGTCTCAACGTGGCGATGGATCTGTGGCGGAACGGCGTGCTGGAGAAGTTCGGCGTCGAGATGATAGGCGCGAATGCCGACGTGATCGACAAGGCCGAAAGTCGCGACCGCTTTCAACAGTCCATGCAGCGGATTGGCCTCGATTTGCCCAAGGGGAAGACCGTGCGGACGGTGGAAGAAGCCCAGGAATGGGTCAAGGAAATCGGGCTGCCGGCCGTGGTGCGTCCCAGCTTCACGCTTGGCGGCAGCGGCTCGGCGATCGCCTTCAACCGGTCCGATTTCGATCAGCTCGTCCGCCGCGGCCTCAATCAATCGCCCGTCCACCAGGTGCTCGTCGAGGAATCGATTATCGGCTGGAAAGAGTACGAGATGGAGGTGATGCGCGACAAGGACGACAACGTCGTGATCATCTGCTCGATCGAGAATTTCGACCCGATGGGCATCCACACGGGCGATTCGATCACCGTGGCCCCGGCTCAAACGCTCACAGACAAAGAGTACCAGAGAATGCGGGACGCCTCGCTGGCCGTGATTCGAGAGATCGGCGTGGAGACCGGTGGCTCGAACATTCAGTTTGCGATTCACCCAGGCACGGGCCGCATGATCGTCATCGAGATGAATCCGCGTGTGAGCCGATCCAGCGCGCTGGCCTCGAAGGCCACCGGCTTTCCGATTGCCAAGATTGCGGCCAAGCTGGCGGTCGGTTATCGGCTGCACGAGCTGCCCAACGACATCACGCGCGAAACGACCGCCTGCTTCGAGCCGACGATCGACTATGTGGTCACGAAAGTGCCGCGGTTCGCGTTCGAAAAATTTCCCGAGGCCGATGCA
>DASXWB010000486.1:0-2090 GCA_036503915.1 Lacipirellulaceae bacterium
TCCCAGTGTTTCGCTCCAAGATCGGTAAAGCCGAAACACAACGTCTTCCCCTTGACCTTGAATAGGTTATCTTGCCTATAAACGTTTTCAATGTCTTCTAGGGAAATGTCAATTAGATTTCTCGGCCTCGTTGCTGGTACTTGCCAAAACCGCACCTCAGCGTTTCGCACCATCGAAATCAAGATGTCGGCAATCTTCGTTCCGCTCCACCCCGACATATCGGTTTTGTAATCATTCCATTGCGCCCGTCTACTCTCTTCATTGTAGAGAACGCTGCGCGGCTGAACGCGATACACACAACAACGGCATAACAGCCACAGCCTGATTCTTTCGTTAACACTCATTTTTTATCATATTTAGGCCCCTAGTCATTCCGATCAATTCACGCGTTTAATGCACGAAGGGACGCACCTTCCTCAGCGCAGCACGCCCCGCGTGGGCTCTATCACATTCCGTGGCCTGATTTCAATCTTTTTCTTGCGCGAGCGCGCATGCGCTTTTTCTTCCCGTTTAGTTCAAAAACAACTTGCTTCTTGTTTTCGGCCACTAACTGTGCTAATGTATACGTGCCCATAATGCGCTCTGCCTTGAACTGGAAGCCGACGTCTGAAAGCTCCAGCATGCGCTATGGGTGCGCGCCTGTCGGAGATTGATGCCTGGCGTGTCCAAATCGGATCAGTTGGCCCAAAGTATATGGGACGAGTTTTGGACAACTGATGGGCCAGCCGCGAAGTTCCTGACCAATTTCGCCCCACCTGGCAAGAGTTTTGCCCCACCCCCGGGGCGAAATTCAGACAATTTCGCCCCACTGCCACACGCGAACTTGCAGCCAGCAAACGACTTGCAGCCAGCGCGTGGTGCGAAATTGGACGAATAACGCCCCACGAAAAAAAGAAAAAATATTAGTGGGGCGAAAATCCAGAACCAAAGTCCCAAACTACTTGCGGCATGACCAATGCAACTCACGTACATTACGCATAGGAGCGCAAAAGTATGGGGGGACTTTTGCGCTCCTATGAAAACTCCCCAGGAAACTAAATGAGGAAGCGGATATTCTATGCTTTTGAGCGTGCTCACAAATTGGGAGCCAACATAACCGGACGCTAGCCACCCAGAGGATACCCGCCGGCTAATCCGATCAGCCGGCGGGCGCTAGCCCCCGGTTTTGAAACTGGTTCCTGTAATTAGGTTCGACACGCTTCGCGCAGCGATCAACATTAAACACCCCAAATGCTTGCCAAAGAAATCAAACCCGGCGCGGTCGTCAATTACAATGACGCACCGCACATGATCGAAAGCGTCACCGTGCAGTCGCCCTCGGCGCGCGGCAGCGCGACGCTGTACAAGTTTCGCGCTCGCAACCTTGTGACGAAGCAAAAGACGGACATCACGCTCAAGGGCACCGACGGGTTGGACGATGCTGATTTCCACCGGCGCGAAGTAACGTTCATGTACTCCGACAACGACGCGGCCCACTTTCTCGATTCGGGCGACTACAATCAATACACGCTGCCGCGCGACGAGGTGTCCACGGAGCTTCAGTACATCACCGAAGACCTGCAAGGCATGCTGGCCATGATCTACAACGGCCAATGCGTAGGCATTCAGTTGCCGACGGCCGTGGATCTCAAGATCACGCAGTGCGACCCGGCGGTGCGCGGCAACTCCGCCACTTCACGGACCAAGCCGGCAACCCTTGAAACAGGGCTTGAAGTGCAGGTGCCCGAGTATCTCAAGGAAGGCGAAATGATTCGCGTCGACACGCGCACGGGCGAGTTTTTAGCGCGGGCATAGTGCGCTCCAATAACCATGGGAGGTACAGAATGCAAGCGGCGGTCATTGTCTTGGTGCTGGCGGCGATTGGGGGACTGACGTTGGCGGCAATTCGGCTGCGCGGCGCGCCTTGGCCGCCGGTTTGGCTGGCCCTCGTGCATGGTGCGGTGGCGGCCACGGGCGTGGGCCTGTTGATTTACGCGGCCGTGTCCTCAGGCATCCCGACGTTGGCGCAAGTGGCGCTGGGAATCTTCATCCTGGCCGCGCTCGGCGGCGCCGTGTTGCTGTTGGGGTTCCACCTGCAACGCAAGGCGTTG
>DASXWB010000487.1:0-3313 GCA_036503915.1 Lacipirellulaceae bacterium
GCAGGTTTTCATCGCCTATTTCGACGCCGCACGCCTCGGCGATTATTTCCGCCTGGCCGCGGCGCTGCGCGCCGCGGGCCTTGCCGTCGAAGTCTATCCCGAGCCCTCGAAGTTGGGAAAACAATTGCAGTACGCCGACCGCAAGGGTTTCCGCGTCGCGGTGATCGCCGGCGAGCGGGAATTCGCCGCTGGCCAGTGCCAGGTAAAAAACCTGGCCAGCGGCGAGAGCGTCTCCGTGCCGCTGGCGGAGGATGCCGGAGCCGTCCTCGCAGAGGTGCAGCGCATCTTGGCGACCTGAACGGAATGGTGTACAAATTGACTGTCGGCTTTCGGCTCGCGGCTATCAGCCAGCAGGCGGCATAAGCAATCTGGCCGAAAGCCGATAGCTGACAGCCGACAGCCACCCATGAACCGCGACAACCACTACGAAGCGGCGTTCGAGGCGTTCTTGCGCGAGCGGCGGTTGGCGTACATCGCGGTCAACGAAACGCGGCGCAGCCTGGTGGAGGGCGGCACGCTCAAGAGCCTTGATTTCATTGTCTCGCCGCCGGGCCAGCCGTCCTGGCTCGTGGATGTGAAGGGCCGGCGTTTTCCCTCCGGCGACGAGCACCATCAATACAGGAAAAACTGGTCGACGCGCGACGATTTGCGTAGCTTGGCCGCATGGCAGCGCCAGTTCGGGCCGGGCTTCTGCCCGATGCTCGTGTTTGCATACCACCTCGTGGGGAGCCGCTCGCCAGTGCCACGCGGGCAACTGTTCGCGTTTCGCGGCGAGCATTACGGCTTTCTCGGCATCCGGCTGTCCGACTACGTGCCGCACGCCCGGCCGCTTTCCGACCGCTGGGACACCGTGGCGATGCCCACCGGATTGTTTCGTCGCGCCGCGCGCCCGCTCGCGTTGTGGCTCGAAAGTCCGCTGCTTGGCGTCCCCTTCGGCCCGGGCGATTGGCACGAGCTGCCGGCCCATTTAGAATGGGAAGCGTGACGGTCCACCATGCAGCTTTGCAACCACCGGCCACCAATAATCCATGGCGCTGCAAACTTTCAGCATGATCTTGGCGCAGGCGTCTTCGAGCGGGCCCAGCCTGAGCATTCAATGGGCGATCGTCGGCTTCTTGATCGTTTTGGGCCTGCTTGTCACGCTCTCGCCCGCGCGGCGCACCTTTGAGGTGAAGCGCCCAAAAGACGAGTGAGGTGTAGCAGGCACACTCCGTGTGCCGTAGCTTGAAATGTGCGAGCGTTTTGCCGTCGCACATTTGGATGAAAGGCGGACGGCGCACCGACGTCGCCGCGCTGACCTAAACCGGCTGCCGGGTGCCTTCTACGGTCACGCCGCCGCCCGTTCCTGCCCCTGACAGAATTCCGCGACCGCCTCGATGACGAAGTCCTGCTCGGCCGCCGTAAGCTCCGGATACACGGGCAGCGAAAGCACTTCGCGGCACGCCTGCTCCGTCGCCGGCAAGCTGCCCGGCTCATAGCCCAGCGCCGCGAAGCACTTCTGCAGGTGGAGCCCAACGGGGTAATAGATGGCCGAGCCGATTTTGCGCTCGGCCAGGTATTTCTGCAGCGCGTCGCGGCGGCGGGCACCGCCCGAAGGGTGGTCGGCAACTCGCACGGTGTACTGATTCCACACGTGGCCGCATCCATGGGCCGCGGTCGGTGCAATGATGCTTTCATCGATGCCGCGCCGGGCGAACTCTTCCGTGTAGCGCGACGCGTGCCCTTCGCGCGCCGCCGCCCAGTCGTTGAGTCGCGGCAATTTTACATTGAGCACCGCCGCCTGCAGCGCGTCGAGCCGGCTGTTGAGGCCGACGACGTGATGGTGGTAGCGAGGCTGTTGCCCGTGATCGCGCAGCACTCGGAGCTGAGCTGCAAGCTCCTCATCATCCGTGGTGATGAGCCCGCCGTCGCCGAAGCCGCCCAGATTCTTGGTCGGGTAAAAGCTAAAGGCACCCAGCGTGCCGAGCGAACCAGCCCGCCGCCCGCGGTACTCGGCGCCGATCGCCTGGCAGGCGTCCTCAATGATCGGAATGCCGCGCGCGGCCGTGGCGATTTGCCGGATTTCACCCATTTCGGCACACTGGCCGAACAGGTGCACTGGGATGATCGCCTTGGTGGCGGTCGACATCTTGTAGAGCACGTCGGCCGGATCGAGATTGAACGTGTCGGGACGAATGTCGACAAAGACCGGCCTGGCACCCAGCCGCCACACGGCGCTGGCCGTGGCGAAAAACGTGAAGCTGGGCACAATCACCTCGTCCCCTGGCCCCACGCCGAGCACCATCAGCGACAACAAGAGTGCGTCACTGCCCGAAGCGCATCCCACGGCATGCCGCACGCCGCAATACTCGGCCATGGCGCCTTCAAACCGCGTGCAGGCAGGCCCATGGACAAACGCGCCCGACTCGCAGACCTCGGCTATCGCTGCGTCAATCGCTGCGCGAAGCCGGTGGTTCTCGCGCGAGACATCGAGTATCGGGGCACTCTGCGGGCGGGATGGCGACTTCAACGTTGTCATAGGGGTAATCCTCAATGTGGAAACGAGTTGCGGGCGGCAAGGTTAGATCGATTCCCGCTTGCAGTCAACGCCAAGCCGTCGCAGTGCTTGCAGGTCGCCAAACGCCAACGAATAATCATGGTTCGCCAGCGCAGCGGCGGACCTCTGTTCCACGCGGCTCATTCGCAAAACCCCCGGTTAAAAAGGAGCACCAGCCATGACCATGTCTTTACGAGACCGAAGCGCTTGGATTCTGGCATTGGCAATGACGACGGCTGCATCCGCGCCGTGCGCGGCGCGCGCTCAAGAGCAAGGCCAGCTTCCACAAATCAGCGAAGAGCACAAGCTCTTGCACAAGGACGTCGGCACCTGGGACGCGACGATGAAAATGTTTCCGATGGAGGGCGCCGAGCCCATTGAAAGCAAAGCAACGGAAACCAGTGAGCTGCTTCAAGGCGGAATGTGGCTCGTGAGCCGATTCAAGGGCGACATATTCGGCATGCCCTTCAGCGGGATGGGCACGGTGGGCTACGACCCCGTCGACAAGAAATACGTCGGCACCTGGGTCGATTCGATCAGCCCGCACCTCACGATCATGAAGGGCGAATACGATGCCGCAACCAAAATCATGACGGCGGTCGCCGAAGGCCGCGATTTCGAAACCGGCCAGGTCACCCAGTCGAAGCACATCACGCGCTATATCGACGACAACACGCGCACGTTCGAAATCCATGCCAAGGAAGAAGGCGGCAAAGAACGCAAGGTCATGGAAATCCACTACAAGCGCCGTGCCAGGTGATGCTCGTTGACCGTGGT
>DASXWB010000488.1:0-2116 GCA_036503915.1 Lacipirellulaceae bacterium
GCGTTTCCCTCCCGGCGAATGCTTCAACGAAAGTCGTTACCGGCTCCCGTCCTTCGGGGGAGGCCGAAGTGATTGGCTAAATCTTCTTCGTAGGACTCTTGCAATCCCAATTCCAAACCGGTTTATCCCGGCACACTCTGATTCTTTTTATGGCCTTTGGCATGATCGAGTCGCGCGAGCCCTGCGGCGCCGATGTAGCCCGCATCCCCGGCGAGCGAGGCGAATTCGATCTTCACTTTGTCGCGCAGTGGTTCCAAGAGCCGCGGCCGCACTTCGTCGCGGATGTGCTGCAAGAAGTCGCGCCCCAGTTCGCTCTCCTGGCCGCCGAAATTCATCGCGCCGCCGAGCACCACGGCATTCGGGTCGATCGTGTGAATGAACGTCACGATCCCAATCGCCAGCCAGTAGGCGGTTTCCATAATCACGCGCCGGGCCAGCTCGTCGCCTTTCTCGGCAGCCTCGGCCACCAAGCGTGGCGTAATCTCTTCGCCCGCCGCCTGACGTTTGGCCAGCGAGCTTGCCGCGCCGCTCCGCAGCCCGGCCAGCGCGCGATCGACCACCGCCGTGGCGTTGCAATAACTTTCGAGCGAGCCGCGCTTGCCCAGCGAATCCATCGGCGCATCGTCGGCCGGGTTCACCAGGATGTGGCCGCACTCGCTGCCGCAGCTGTGTTCGCCCTCGATGAGCGTATCGCCGACGATGATGCCGCCTCCGATTCCCGTACCCAGCGTCAGCAGCACCATGCTGCGATACTGGGCGCCGGCGCCGCGCCAGAATTCGCCGTAGGCTGCCGCGTTGGCGTCGTTGGCGAAGGTGACGGGCATTCCCACATGATGGCTCGCGCGGTCGCGAATCGGAAAGTCGCGCCACTCGGGCAAGTTGCCCGGGCGCAGGATCATGCCGGTTGGAATGTCCATCGGACCGGGTGTGGCCAGTCCGGCGCGCACCACATCGCCGGCCGAAACCCGCGCCTCGCCAATGATCCGCCGCGCCGCGAGGCCCATGCGCACGCAGGCGTCCTCGGGGCCCTTCTCCTGATCGGTTGGCATCGTATGGTACGCGAGCGTTCGCCCGGTGTCGTCCACGAGGCCAAGCTTGATGTTCGTGCCGCCGACGTCGATGCCAATGAAGAATGGCTTTTGGACTCCCGACGCAGTCATCGAGGAGGATGCAGAGGCGGATGCAAGCGACATGGCCAGAGCGATTCCGTAAAAAGTACTTCAAAAAGCCGGCGGCCGTTTCGGCGCAGTTGCCAGGGACATGGCATCGAGTATACGAGTGAGTCGCGCAGCACGCAATTAAGGGCCGGCTCAGGTCGATTGCCGCGATGCGCGCAGCTCCGTCGACGACACGTCGGAGTGAAACTGGGACTCCGGCATCTCTTCACAGAGCTCGCAAAGCGCCGCTGGCACATCGACATCCGACAGCTTCACAAATCGATCGTCCATCGTCCGCCCGAAGACTAAGAAGCGGCAGCCTTGGTTGGCGATCGTGGCAATCGCATCGTCGCGCTGCGCTACATCGCCGCAGTAGTATTGAGGATCGGCGATCCGAACGACGGTATCCATGCCGACGACGAACACGCAGCCGGGTGCCACTTGCGACTTTTCCGCAAATGTCGCAGCGCGCGTCAACAGCACACGCCGGCCGGCTAACTGCTCCAGCCGCTCCGCCAGGTCGATGAAGTCTAGCGGCGCTTTGTCGACATTGGTAATCGACAGCTCGAAAGTCACCGGCTCGCCGTTGCGCTGCTCCGCCAGCTCAGCCATGCGCAAGTGGCCCTCGTGAAGCGGGTTGAACGCTCCGGGAAACAGGACCGCGGTTTTGTCGGCATTCGCAGTGGTCTCGTCAGGAATCGCCACGGACGCTCGCTCACCGAGCAGCAGTTCGGTCCACGGCGCCGGCGCACGTTGCTCGCGGCGCTGCACCGCATCCGCCACTGACGGCTCAAGCAGACGAGCGCCTTCGACGCCGCAAGCCTCGCACACCGCGGTGAGAATCAGTTGCGTCGCGATCATCTCCTCTTCAGCGCGAGTTCGCTCGCCCTTTGCCAATTCGCACGAATAGGCGACGGTCGCCTCGGCCGATTGCCAGGCAACGTGAATGCGGTGCGGGC
>DASXWB010000489.1:0-1657 GCA_036503915.1 Lacipirellulaceae bacterium
ATCGCGCGAGCGCGATGGAAAGTCCGTGCTCGATGTGGGCGCGTTGTTCGACGTTCTGCCCGCGGCCTTGTTAACGTCCGAATCGTAATAAACCAGCCGGACTGGCGCCATGCTTTGATCATTCCAGGAGCGCGCGATGAAAGCGGTCGTTTTTCATGATGTGGGCGACATTCGACTCGAGGATGTGCCCGAACCCTCGATCAAGCAGTCCTCCGACGCCATCATCGAAGTCACCGCGAGCGCGATCTGTGGCACCGACCTGCACTTCGTTCGCGGCACGGTTTCCGGAATGAAGCCCGGCACGATCTTGGGGCATGAAGCGGTCGGAACCGTGGCCGACATCGGACAGGACGTCCACAATCTTTCACCAGGAGACCGCGTGGTTGTCGCCCCCACGATCTCCTGTGGCAACTGCTCGTACTGCCGCGACGGTTACTTCGCCCAATGCGACTACGCGAACCCAAATGGCCCGCGCGCCGGTACCGCGTTTTTCGGCGGCCCGGCCTCTTGCGGCAGCTTCGACGGACTGCAGGCCGAAATGGCCCGCATTCCTTTCGCCAACGTCGGCCTGGTGAAATTGCCGGAAACGATTTCCAACGACGAGGCCATTCTGCTGTCCGATATCTTTCCCAGCGGATATTTTGGCGCCGAGTTGGCGGAAATCGTGCCCGGCGATGTGGTCGCCGTATTCGGCTGCGGGCCAGTCGGGCAGTTCGCCATTCTCAGTGCATTCTTGATGGGGGCCGGGAGAGTGCTGGCGGTCGACAACGTGCCGGAACGCCTGGAAATCGCACGCGGGCAGGGCGCCGAAGTCGTCAATTTCGATTTGGTCAACCCGGTCGATGCCCTGCTGGAGCTGACGCGCGGCATCGGCCCTGACCGGGTTATCGACGCCGTGGGAGTCGATGCCCGAAGTCCACAAGATGGATCGAGCAGCTCGCTGCTCGACGACGAAATCGCGCGCATCGAGCGTCAGCGAAGCCAGGTCTGCGACGACCTTCGGCGTGGCGACCAGAGCTGGCTGCCGGGAGACGCGCCGATGCAGGCGCTCCTTTGGGCGGTCGCCGCCATCGCCAAGTCAGGAACCCTGTCGATCATCGGCGTCTATCCGCCGCAGTTCGAATCATTTCCTCTCGGCAAGGCGTTCGATAGAAACGTGACGATCAACATGGGCATGTGCCACCACGGCCGCTATATCCCCAAATTGATTCAACTCGTAGCTTCCGGTGAGGTCGACCCAACGCTCGTGATGACGCGTCAGGAACCGCTTATTTCCGCCACTGAGGCTTACGAATCGCTCGATCGGCGCCAACAGGGCTGGTTGCAGGTCGAGCTTGTCCCGTCGCGATAACGCTATCGTTCTCCCCATGCCGCAGGCGCGGTCAATCGTGAAGCAGTCTGGCGGCGCGCAAATCGACGACTCGTGCAAAAATGTTCGCTGTCGATCGTCGCCGGCCGTGCTCCACTCGAATCGCGGACTGGCCCCGACACATTGTCCGAGCCTGGGCCGCTGCACTGTCCCCGCAAAGAGGAAAAACAAGGTCCCCACTGGGCGCTTAATCCTGACCGCGACAATCGGGCATAACAATTGCTTCGTGAACGTGACCGAGATTGCACTACTATTGGTGACGTGAAAGGAGCTTTTCCATGAGCCAGT
>DASXWB010000490.1:0-6296 GCA_036503915.1 Lacipirellulaceae bacterium
TAACGGAATTTGAATGAGGCGTAACACCAAGCAACATGACAGTTTGATTGGCGCAGCTGAGCACTGGCAATCAAATAAATTCAAGCTGCCGAAACGCCCGTAGGCCGCGCTGCAGCGGGACTACCGTGGCGATGGCACCCACGATGATCGCTGCGCCCGTGCCCAAAATTAGCCACATCTTGAGATATTGCGGGCTGAAGAACTCCGAGCCCCAAGGGCCTTTGCCGGCCAGCAGATAGAAGTGGCAGGGCAGGGCGGTGAGCACCACCACGACCATGATGTATAGCGCGCTGAGCACCAGGTTGAGCGTGCCGCCGAAGCCCGCCGCGATCTTTGATGGCGACGTCTCGTGAAAATTCGGCATCATCGCCCCAAAGCCGACCGCGATCGACGCCAGGCCCAGGCACAAAAGCACGCACGTCAGCTGATGCACGCAGATCACCAGCGTGGGCACCTGCAGCATCATGTCACTGAGCAATACCAGGAGGGCACACGGCACCCACGAACCCAGCGAAGCAAACCAGAACTTGCTCCACAGGATCGTATCGCGCTCGACCGGCAGCAACCCAAGAATCCAGAAGCAGTGCCCTTCCAGGCTGATCATCGGGTAAATAAACCGCGTGGTGAACGTCGAGAGAATCAAGCCCACGACCGCCAGGTTCAAAAAGCTCACCATGTTGATCCAGGTCACATAGCCGATATCGCTGTGCGGATTGTTGAAGCGGTCGACGTTGAGAAAGTACAGCCCCAACAGCCCGAAAAAAATCAAAAACTGCGACCACTGCACCGGGTCACGGCGAAGCAATTGCCAGTCCTTGATGATCAGTAGCTGCAGCGGCTTGGGGAACCCAAATAATAGCGCCTGGGCGATGCGATCGCTCCAAACCATCCGCACAGGCCGGCGCCGCGTCCGCCGGGCGGCAAAGTTCGAAAAGCTGACTCGAAACATTCGCTTCGCCGCCCACACCGTCAGCACGTGCAGGAATAGCGCGTTCGAGATCAACAGAGCAAGGTACAGCGCGCTTTGCACCACTGGCAGATCGGTCACGTTGCTGGTAATGCCGACGGCCGGGATCCGCGCCGCCTCGAGCAGTCCATTCGTCAGCCACGTGCTGGGCAGCCATTCCTGTTGCGTAAATCGAAACCGGTACAGAGTTTCCTGAAACCATTCGCTGCCGAACAGCCGCGACTGCGGGCTGCTGATCGTGCGCCAGATGAGCGGCCCGGCGATCGCCAGAACTGCGAACGCCGCGCCAAACACCACGATCTTTCGCAGTTTCGGCAGCCTGTGAATGATCAGCAGGCACAATATGGCCCCCACGCCGCATGGAATCGACACGAATGCGATGATCAATGGTAGCAGCAACACATAGTACGACCACGGCGCGCCGACCACGATGCCGTAAGCGATCATGATGGGGCTGGCCAGCAGAAAGAAACCCCAGCTGCTGTAAAACACTGCTTCCTGAAACTTGTAGAGTACGATTCGCTCGGAGCGAATTGGAAGCGTCAGCAAATACTGCGTTTCCGGCGAGTTGTACAGGCTCGTGTACAGGATGATGCCCGACGAGAACACGAGCATCACGTTGAGCGAGGCAAAGAACAAATGGAACACGAAGCGCACGGTCGGCGCATGATACGTCGCCCCGGCCGTTCCCACGTTGTCCACGATGAACGTGAAGCCCTCGTAAAACAACAGGAACAAGCCGGTCCAGAAAAACAGGCTCAAACCCGTCACCAGCGCCGTCCGCAGCCGGGCGGTCGTCAAGAGTTGGTGCAGGCGCGTCCGGGCGACGCTGTATCGCAGCCACCACAAGAGCTGAGCCTCGCGATCTTCGGTCGGCAGCTGCGACCCGGTAGACGGACCTACTGCCAAGCGATCCAGCGGCGTTGGAATAGCAAGCTCACTCATTGGAGATACCGACTGCTCTCTCAGAAGCCTCAAGATGAGTCGCGCGCGCGGCGCCGTTTCCCGCCGCCGTCAACGCCAGGTACATCGCCTCCAACGACTGCTGCTCGCCGCCGAACCGCTGGCGCAGCTCGCTCACCGTGCCATCGAACACCAGCCGGCCGTGGCTCATGATGCCGATGCGATGGGAAATCTCCTCGGCGGCCGACAGCGTGTGGGTCGACATCAGCACGCACATCCCATCGGCCACTTCCAATTTGAGCAAATCCTTCACCAACCGAATGCTGTGCGGATCCAGGCCCACCATCGGCTCGTCGACCACCAACACGCGCGGCCGGCAAAGCAACGCCGACGCGAACACGGTCCGCTGCTTCATCCCATGGGAGTACGATTCCGTAAGCTCGTCGACGAATTCCTCCAGCTCGAACCGTTTTGACTCGCGCTCGATCGCCCGGGCCGTTTGCTGCGGATCGAGGCCGTACATGCGCCCCACGAACTGCAGCACCTCACGCCCGGAAAGCTTGTCGTAAAGAAACGGCTGGTCCGGCACGTAACCCACGAGAGCCACTGCCTGCCGCGTATGCGTCACGACGTCGAAACCACCGACCCGGACTGCTCCGCTGCCCGGCCGCATCAGCCCGACAAGGATTTTGATGGCCGTCGTTTTGCCCGCCCCGTTGTGCCCGAGCAGCGAATACAGTTCGCCCCCCGCGACGCTTAAACTCAAATTATCGACTGCTAACTTCTCGCCGTACGAGCGGCTCACCTGCTGGAATTCGATCATCACAGAGAAGGCTGCGGCGTGAGGAGGGTGGCAACGGTATCGAGATCCAACAGGTCTTTGGCCATTTCCAGCATTTTGGGATCGGTCGATCGCTCGAACCGAAGCTTGGCCGTCATGAGGTACATGTCCTGCCGCAGCACCGTGCCGTCCTCGGCGACCCAAACCACGGCCCGCAGCGTATTGTCGGCCGCGACGCCGGCGGCCGACAGCGTGCGAAACTCGATCTTCCGCGCCTTGGTCGTCTCGCCATTCTGTTCGAGCACGCCCTCCTCGACTACTTCCGCCTGCAGAATCTCCATGGAGTTCGTCGGCGGCCGGAACGGGCTGAACACTTCCTGCTGCCACTTGCGGCCAACGTACACCTGCAACAGCTTGGGCTCGGGAATCAGCTCGTTGGCCGAGAGCGATTGCTTGGGGACCGGGTAACTCACTTCGTGTGTCACCTCGCCCGATTGAATCTTCACGCGAAGCTCCGCCTCGACGACCCGCCCTTGCACTTTCATTACCAGCGGCAGATTGTTCAGCCGCACCTTCGTGTCGAACGACGAGAGATTGCCGAGCGAGTCGAGCGTCATGGCCGTGCGCGTATCCAGCGATATCTGCCCCAGTCCGCGTACCAGGCTGCCCATCCATTGCGGCGCCAACTCGCGAATGGAGATGTCCTCGAGTAGCACGCGGCTGTGGATTTCCGTCGTGCCCAAGGCCCCCGAAACGGCCTGGCTTACCGCATGGCCCACGGGCCGGCCCGCGTATTCGATCTTCCAGCAAACCGGCTCTTCGACGTTCGTCACCCCGTGGCCGGGCGGCTCGCCGTCAAAGAACGGCGGAAGGATGCGCGCCACCATCAGCCAGGACATCGTCCCGGCCCACAACAACACGACCACGCCGACAAAGATCCGGTTGCCCATGCCACCGCTCCCTCTAGGGTTGGAACAGCGCCTGCGAGCCTAGTGTACGTGCCCAATAGACCGGCAAGTCGGTCTGCAGGTTCCCGCTGCCATGCATGATTCGGCCCGCGACAGGCTCTGGAGGCTGCTTGATAGTTTAGCCACATTTCGTCAAAAACGCCATAAATTGATTCGTAACCACGGCCTTAGCATTTTGCCGGCGGGCAGAAATTCCCTTAAAACCGACCTTCACCCAACTGCCCACTTTGAACCAAGCTGGCAGCCACGAAGCCGCTTGAAAACCGCTTGCGGCTAGGCGGTCCGTCGCTGCCACCCCCGGCGGCTCTGTGAAACGGCCATATCGCCGCATATCATTAATCGATCGGTCCACCGCTGCTATTTCCGCGTGGCACATTGCACCCTAGATCATGCGGCGACCCGTCCAGGATCGCTGGCGCTACAAAATTATGCGACGACAGGGCGACCAACGTGCGCGCCGAAAACGTGATTTGGAAGATATTCCCGCGCCCGTGGTTTCGGGCGATCCCGATCATGAATCAGCTGGCGGCGAACGCTTGCAAAAAGTGCTGGCTGCCGCTGGCATCGCCAGCCGCCGGGAATGCGAGCAGCTCATCCTCGAAGGTCGGGTCGAGGTCGATCGCCAAGTTGTCACGCAGCTGGGCACGCGCGTCGACCCGCAGCGGCAGGAGATCCGCATCGACGGCGAGGCCTTGCCGCGGCCGAAGCTGGTCTACTTCGCGGTGAACAAGCCGGAGGGCGTCGTCTCCACGTCGCGCGACCCGTCCGGCCGCCCGCGCGTTATCGACCTCTTGCCGCCCAATTTGCCCCGCGTATTTTGCGTTGGCCGGCTTGATATCTCCAGCGAGGGTCTAATCCTGGTGACCAACGACGGCGAGCTGGCCAACGGCCTTACACATCCCCGGCACGGCGTCGAGAAAATCTATCAAGTTCAAGTCGCCGGCCAAGTCGAGCGCGAAGTGCTTGCGCAGCTCCACCGCGGCATGCACCTGGCGGAGGGCTTCGCCCACGCCAAGCACGTGCGCGTCAAGAGCCGCGGCAAGCGGTCGACGATCCTGGAGATGATCCTCGACGAAGGCCGCAACCGCGAGATCCGCCGCCTCCTGGCGCGCGCCGGCCACAAAGTGCAGCGGCTTAAACGCATCGCCGTCGGCCCGGTGCGCCTCGGCGAATTACCGACGGGCGCGGTCCGGCCGCTCACCAAAAAAGAGATCCAATCGCTCCAGCGCGCCATCCATACTCCCTCCCCCTTGGGGGGAGGGCCGGGGAGGGGGTCTTTCAGTGAATGCAAGCCAGCAACCGGCGAGCCCGTTCGGCAAGGCCGCCGAAGAATTCACCACAAAGGGCACAAAGGACACAAAGAAAACAGAACTGTCATTCGATGAGGTCATTTCTTATTAAGTCCCTAGGGCAGATTCGATTGATCACTTAGTGTCCTTCGTGTCCTTCGTGGTAGTTTCGATTGCCGGCCAACCAGGACAGCTCATGTGATTATGCGGATGGCGTCAATCCCGGAGCACAACCCGCTTCACGCCGACTTCTACGCCGATCAGGCCGTTCAACGGCGCGTCGCGGTCGTGGAAAACGTCCGCCTGACCGACGCTATCTATCGCCTGCGCGTTGAGTGCCCCGAAATCGCACGGCCCATTCTGCCCGGCCAGTTCATCATGCTGCGCTTCTCGGATTGCAACGATCCGCTCCTGGCCCGGCCGCTTGCGCTTTACGATACGGTGGGACGCAATGGCGGCGAATGTACCGCGCTGGATATTGTTTACCTGACTCTCGGCCGTATGACGCGCCAACTGGCTCAGAAGGCCGCCGGAAGCGAATTGGACATCTGGGGCCCGCTAGGCAACGGTTTTCCGCCGATCCCAACGAAGCACCTCATCATGGTCGCCGGCGGCATTGGCCAGACGCCATTTCTGGCGCTCGCCCAAGAATATCTCGGCCTGCGCCAATACGGCGACCCGCCGCGCCACGCGCCACGCGCCGAGCGCGTCACGCTGTGCTACGGTGTGCGAAATGCCGCGCTGCTCGCCGGCGTCGATGATTTCCGCGCCGTTGGCGTCGAGGTGCACATCAGCAGCGATGATGGCTCAGTCGGCCATCATGGCCTGGTGACCGATCTTTTGGGCCGAGTTCTCGATGAAACGCGCGGCCAAGACCGGCTTGTCGTCTGCTGCGGGCCCGAGCCGATGATGCACGCCGTGGCCGACCTCTGCCACCTCAACGAGACTCGCTGCATCGTGTCCCTCGAAACGCCGATGGCCTGCGGCATCGGCATCTGCTTCAGCTGCGTCGCCAAAGTGTGCCAACCGGACGGCACTTGGGACTGGAAACGCACCTGCGTCGAAGGCCCGATCTTTGATGCCGAGCGGATCGAGTGGTAGGCGTTGCGACAAGAAATGTCGACGGTAATTGTGGCCAGTCGGGAGAGGCCAGTTTCATTGTAAAACTGTCTATAATGGACGTCGTTTGCAATAAATGCGCAGATTTTTGCGAACTACGCATGCCAAGGATTATGGACAGCCTGCCGCCGGAACTGGATCCACATCGGCTATTACTCAGGCGCGGTTTCGCGGTTTATGCTTCATTATTCAGTCCGGAATCTCTCACTTCGCATTTGCGGCCGTACCTGCCTCGGCGGATAGCCGCAGAAATTATCTCTATGTTCCTT
>DASXWB010000491.1:0-12798 GCA_036503915.1 Lacipirellulaceae bacterium
CAGCAGCGATGTCGCAATGGCGTTGAGCGAGGCATTCACATGTACGATGGGGTGCGCGGCAAGGATCGTGATCGCTGAAAATATCATTCGTCACACACTAGCCGCGACGCCGACCACGCTTCGCGTGGTGCCCGGTCGGCGGGGCCGGCCAGCCGGCGATGCATAGCATCGCGGCTATTCGCTCATGGCCACGCTTTGCGGAGCATCTTCTTCAAGCAACTCGAGTAGCTTCGATCGCAGCTTTTCGCACTCGCGCGTGCTTGTGGCTTCGAACATGGCGCGCATCTTACCGGATTTGTCAAACACGACAGCATAATCCTGGTGACCCTGCCGACTGAGCGACAAATTCATTCCTCGCGCAACGCGGCGCGTGTAAGCCAGCTCCGCCCGGCCGAATAGCCAGCGCTCAGGGTCAGCTTGCCAATGGTCGGCATACTTTCGCAACGCGTCGAGACTATCGGTATCGGGGTCGCAGGTAATACTGACCCACGTCACGTCGCTAAGCTCCGGCAGATTGTGCAACCGCTGAATATTTCGATTCAGCACGATGCACCGGCCGGGGCAGGTGGTGAAAAAGTAAGTTGCGATCCATACGCGGCCGCGCATGGCGGCGCTGCGAAAGGGCTGGCCGCTGCGCTCCGTAAGCTCGAAGTCCTCAAGCGGAGGGCCGACGAGGTCCTCGGGAATGGCCTGGCCGCGGCGCGCTTCGAATTGCTGCACCTGCCACCATTTCCAGCCGCCGTACGCCATGGCCACAACGACGGCGCCCGCCAACACGAACGGCAACGCAGATCCGCTGTCGGATAGAGCGGCTTGGCCGACTGAGACTGGTCGGTCGGGAGTGGTTTGGATGTGTTTGTTCATAACCAATCCGCCGTAGATCGCGTGCCAGCAATGCGCCATGCGGCGATGAGCATGGCCGCGGCAAACCCAAGCGAAACCAGCCAACATATTGCCACGGGCGGCAGCGCGGCCAGGTCGCTAATCCCATTTTGCAGATAATGCCGCAGGCCGGCCACCCCGTACGTGAGCGGATTGAGCCGGACGATTACGCCAACCCAACCCCCGACGTCCATCGGAAAGAACGCACCAGATAGTAGCCACATCGGCAGCAGGAATACGCTCATAATCGCGTGGAAACCTTGCGTGGAATCCATGCGCCAGGCGATCGTGAAACCCAGTGCCGTCAGGGCTATGGATATCACGAGCATCAAAACGACAGCTGCGAAGACGGCCAGCGGCGTGATTGACATTATGGAGTACCACCCGATGGCGCCCGCAAGCCAGCCCAGGAAGAGAAACACTATGCCTTGCAACATGGCGATTGCGGCCCCGCCGAGCACTTTGCCGAGCATCATCGCCCAACGCGGCACCGGCGCCACCAGGACACCCTGCAAGAAGCCCTCGCGGCGGTCCTCGATGATCGAGATGGTCGCGAAGATCGCCGTGAACAATAGGATCATCACCAGCGTGCCGGGGAAGAAATGAGCGTAGTCGAGTTTGTCATCAGCGCCGATGCGCGCCGTGCCCAGCCCCGCTCCGAACAACAGCCAGAAAATAACCGGCTGGCCGAGCGCGCCGAACACGCGGTTTCGCTGCCGAAAGAATCGCACCAGCTCGCGCTGCGCCAGAGTGCCAACGATGGGCCAGGCCGGGACGGTCGCCGGTGTAGAAATTATCGTTTGGCTCATTGTTTAAACTAATGCAAGACAGGGAGAAGGAGAGCGGGAAACAAGAGACACGCGCTTTAACCGTATCTACTTGTTTCCTTGTCTCTTTGTTTTCGACTTTCTTCGTGCGTTGTAACTTGCTGGTTCGTCATCCATTGATTGCTCGCTCCAAAATCGGTGGCC
Organism: Lacipirellulaceae bacterium; assembly: GCA_036503915.1. Lineage (GTDB taxonomy): Bacteria > Planctomycetota > Planctomycetia > Pirellulales > Lacipirellulaceae > JABDGM01. The sequence continues at coordinate 1,854 of DASXWB010000491.1, forward strand.
GGTGACATGGATGAAGGCGTCTTCCAGCGTAGGTTTGCCGAGCGTGATCGATTCGATGCGATCGGGAAAGGCCTCGATAAGTCGCGGGATCCATTCGTGACCGGCCGGCAGCTCAAGGCGCACCGAACCGTCCACGACCAGCGGATGGATGTGGAATCGATCGGCGATTATCGCAGCAAGGCTATCTACATCGGCCGCGCGGATCGTGATCGCGTCGCCGCCCACGGCGGCCCGCAGCGCGCTCGGCGCATCAAGCGCCACGAGTTGCCCAAGGTGCATCACGGCGATTCGATCGGCTCGCTCGGCCTCGTCCAGCAGATGTGTTGTAAGGACCACCGTCACGCCATCCTGATCACGGATTTGAGTGAAGTATTGCCACAAGTCGCTGCGCGCGGCTGGGTCAAGGCCCGTGGAAGGCTCGTCTAGCAACAAAAGCCGCGGCTGGTGGAGCATGCCCTTGGCAATCTCAACTCGCCGCCGCAATCCGCCGGAAAGTTCTTCCACCAGATCGCGCTTGCGATCGGCGATACCGAGTCGGGCCAGCATCTCATCAGTTCGCGATTGCAAATCGCGGCCGGCCAGGCCGTACAGCCGGCCAAAATGAATGAGGTTTTCCGCGACCGTGAGCTTTTTGTCGAGGCTCGGCGCTTGAAATACGACGCCAAGCTGGCGCCTCACCGCTTGCGGTTCGCTCCGCAAGTCGTAGCCGAGAATACGTGCCTCGCCTCGCTGAACCGGAATCAGCGTCGATAGGATGCGGAAGAGAGTGGTTTTACCGCTGCCATTGGGACCAAGCACGGCAAAGATATCGCCGGCGTCGACCTTCAATGTAAGGTCGCGAATTGCCTCACGCTCGCCGTAGCGGTGCGCTAGTTGAGCGATTTCAATGGCCGGTTGAATAGACATCGATCGTAGGGTGGGTCTAGTTGCACGGGACCCACCGTTATTACGGTGGTGGGTCTCGCCGAGCTCGACCCACCCTACGGCTAGTGGGCCTGCTGGTCCTCGGCCGGTCGATGATTGCTCTCTTCGCTATGTGGCTGATCGGCTGCATACAACAGGCGATCGTCGGAGTAGCGCGCAAAGCCATTGTTCTGCCGCCAGCCGATATCGGGCACGAGCATAAGCATCAAAAAAATCGACATGAAGCTGGCAGGAATCGTAAGCACCCATTTCCAGTTCGCTTCCCACAGCAGGTGCATGAAGAACATGATCACCAGCATGGCCTTCGTGCAGGAGACGGCCATCATGAAGGCCCATGTAATTTGCTTATCGTCCTTAAACGGCCAGTAGTCAGTGTACGTGAAAAACGATGCCCCGGTGAGAACGCATAGCGCGGCAAACACGACGAGGTACTTGCCGACACCGCCGTGGCCGTGGTCGTCGCCATCATGATGCGGGTCGACGCCGGGCTGCTCGCGCACCACATGCTCGGGACCATATGTGCCGGGCAGATTCACAGAGCCATGTTCGGACATGACAATAACCTCAAACGTCTAGATCGCACACTAGCTCGAAGCGCCAGCGAGGGACTGCCGGATCCCTCGCTGGCGCTTCGGGCTATTATCAAAACAAATACAACAGCGGGAATAAGAAAATCCACACCAAATCGACAAAGTGCCAATACAAGCCAACGTTCTCCACGATGCCCGCCCGCGAGCGATCTAACCTGGGGATCAACAACAGGACAAACGCGATCAAGCCCACGAGCACGTGCATTGCATGAAACCCAGTGAGCAGAAAATAGGTGCTCGCCCACATCGGCCCGCCGGGAATCATGATCGGCAGCTTCAGCCAGCCATGCGTATCATTCAAACCTTTTTCATGTCCGGCGTCGTCGTGACTGGGCGACTGCGAGGCTGCGGCCTGGAACGCCACCAGGCGCATCGCTGGCCCTTCAGGAACCGCGCCCGCCGCGGCAGCGCGCTCGACCGCGTGATGATCATGAGGCGGATATATTTTGTAGGCCAGCTCCATGAGCTTGATGCGGCCGTCCGGCGAATCGGGCTCATTGCGCACCGCCAGCTCGGCATCCGCCACTCTCGTCAACAAGTCATCAACCACGGCGATCCGCCCCGTCAGCTCCTTGATCTGGTCCCCCGCTTGAGCCGGCTCGGGTTGTTCCGGATTCTTTTCGGCTTCGACCCCGGCGATCTCCTGTTGATAACCCGTTTTGAGCGCCATAAGCCGCTTGCGCACCGCTGCCGCGTAGTGGATGTCGGCCTTGTCGTACACCGGCCCATGCGGCCGCCACGGGTAGATGCCATGGGAAAACTTGGCGTTGTATTCAAAGCCCTTCACAACGAGGAATACCGTGCCCAAAAGAAACGTGAGCAGAATCCAGCCCTTGGCTTCGCCCGCACGGTTCCGCTTGGCCGCTTCCAGCGCGAGGACCACCGTGACGCTCGAACAAATCAGAACAAACGTATTGAATGCCCCAACAGGCTCGCTGAGATGCACGTCGTGCGGCGCCGGCCAGGCGATGGCGCCAAAGCGCAGCACGATGTATGTTCCGATCAGCCCGGCAAAGAACATGATCTCCGTCGACAGGAACAGCCACAGGCATGTCTTGCCGTTGGGAATCGGCAGTCCCGGCTGGTAAGCGAATTTAGGGGCGTGAGAATGAGACATATCGAAAGCTATCAGGTGTCGGGTGTCAGGTATCGGAGCCTTGGGGTTTGGACTGGTCGCTTTTAGCGACAGTTTGCGTTGGTCAAACCGCGATAATCAGTAACAGTCCCATCCAGCATGGTAAATAAACGAGGCTCGCGCGCAACAGCCGCCGCGCGGATATATCGTCACGGTAGAGCATAAACAACACGGCGGCTGCCACCTGTCCGGCTCCCAAGAGGACCGCCCATAGACAGTAAACGGCAGCGCTCCCGGACTGCGGCGAAAGCGCGGGCACCAAACTAACCGGTACCAGCACAAGCGCCGCGACAAGCGCTTGCGCGCCGGCGCGCAAGCCGGTCGGGTCGACGACCGTGAGCATTCGCTGGCCGGCACGAGCGTAGTCGGCCCGGTGCAGCCAGGCGATGGCCATAAAATGCGGGAACTGCCAGAGGAACATCACGGCCACAAGCGAAAGCGCGCGGACGTCGATCGCTGCGCCGGCGGCCGTCCAACCGATGAAGATCGGTAGCGCGCCGCTGACGGCGCCGACAGCCGTGTTCAGCGGCGAGCGTGTTTTTAACGGCGTGTAAGCCAAGACGTAAACGAGCCACGTGGCCAGCGCGACGGCCGCCGTAACTAGTCCGACGGCAAACGCAAGCTCAAGAGCGCCGGCGACCAAGGTGGCGGCACCGAAAACAACTACTTGCCAGGACAGGAGCCGGCCCGTTGGCAACGGCCGACGGGCCGTGCGCTTCATACGGGAATCGGTCGCTCGCTCCCACCATTGGTTGATCGCGCCGGCACTGGCGGCCACAAGCGCCGCGCCAAACACCGTATGCATGCGCACCCAACGATCTATTCCCCATGGCGCCGCAAGCTGGGCCGCCACGATGACAGTCACCAGCTCGAGCGCGACAATTCGCGGCTTGGTCAGCTCGACGTAATCCGCAACGCGTTCGCGCCAGCGGGCGCGCGGCCTGCTTTGCGTGAGTGCAATCGCGCTTGCGGTCGTGATACGACTCATACGGCCGCCTCCAATTTGGCTACGCGCCGCTCACGCGGCCACCACGGTAAAGCCAGCAGTCTTATGGCGAAAAGCGCAAGAGCTAGAGAGGTGGCCAGCATCAGCGAGCCGACCGCGACATGGGCAGTAATGACGTGCGTTTGCAGCCAGCCGCCGTCTTGAACGGCCAGCTGGCCCGGGCTCAGCCAGTTTGGCGCCCAGGTGGGAGCTGCGAATTTTACAACCCATGTGCTGGCCCCAAGCACAAGTTGCAGCATTAGCAAGCCAGCCAGAGCTCCGGCTAAAGCGCGAAGCGGCTGAAGGCGCCGGGCGCCGAACAATACCAGCCAAGCGAGCACGGCGATATGCAACGAAACAATTGCGGCCATGACCAAATGAAATCGCACAGCCAAGGCAAACGTTGTCGGCTCACTGCCGACCGGCACGTGCCGCACGACGGCGCCCAATACGATCTGAAGATAAACGACAATGCATGTTACGATCGCCAGCAATGGGATCTGGCTGTGCTGCGAACCCGGCTCGCTGCCTTGCCAGCGCCGAGAGGTGAATATGGCCATCGCCACGGTGAGCGCGAAGAATACGGGCCCAGTCGTGCCGTGAAACATCGCCAAAGCGCGCTGGTCGTACACGACGCGCATTCCGCCAAGCACGCCCTGCGACACGACCAGCAGCAACGCGGCGACTCCGAGCCAGCGAAGCCAGGCGCGCTCGTCGCTGCGCCATAGCGACACTAGCAAAGCGATCGTCAGCATGCCTACGACGGCGCCAAGCAGCCGATGGCCGTGTTCGACAAAGATGTCCCAAGGTCCTGCCAGCCACGTACTCAGTGGATAAAGGAAAAGGTTGTACCCATACGTAGTCGGCCAATCAGGCACCGCCATGCCGGAGTCGGTCGTGGTCACGAGGCCGCCAACCCATACCAGCGGAAAGGTTGCGCACGCCAAGGCCACAGCCCAGCGATGGGGCCAGCGAGACACGGCACGGTCTGGATGATCAGCTAACAAGGGACTGTTTTTTGAACGGGAGGGAAAAGAAACAGCAGAGATTAAAACAAGCTCCGTTTCCTCCGTTACCTCGTGTTCAAATTCTCTAGTTTGAGGTGGATTTCTTGTGGCTAGTGGCCTTTAGGTGGCGGCGGCGTTTGGTCCGTTGGCGGCGGCTGCGTCTGGGGATAGTAATCTGTTTCGACTTCGGGCGAGCCATACTCATACGGCCCGCGATAGATCACCGGCTGGAAATCGAAGTTGCCGTGGCCCGGCGGGCTCGGCGCCTGCCATTCCAGCGTGTTGCCATGCCACGGATTGCGCCCCGACCGAGGACCAAAAAAAATGCTGTAGAAGAAATTGACGATGAAGATCACCTGCGTAGTGACCATCGCGATCGCGCACCACGTCATAAACTGGTTGAGCGGCTGCAAATGGGAAAACGTGCCATAGTGGTAGGGATCGGCGAGCCGCCGCGGGAAGCCGACCATCCCCAAGATGTGCATCGGGTAAAACGTGCCGTTGAGAAATAAGAAGGTAAGCAGGAAGTGCAGCTTGCCCCAATTGTCGTTCATCATCCGCCCGAACATTTTGGGGAACCAAAAGTAAATTCCGCCGAACACGCCCATCGCCGTCCCCGCGAAGAGCACGTAATGGAAATGGGCCACGATGAAATACGTATCATGGATGAAGATGTCAACCGGCGTGGCCGCCATGAAGATTCCGGACAGCCCGCCGATGATGAACATCGACACGAACGACAACGCAAAAAGCATCGGCGTCGTAAATTGGATTCTCGCGCCCCAGATCGTGCCCAACCAGTTAAACACCTTGATCGCGCTGGGCAGCGCGATGAACATCGTGGCGACCATGAACGTCATGCCGAGTACCGGGTTCATTCCGGAGACGAACATGTGGTGGCCCCACACGATGAAGCCCAAGCCCGCGATGCCCGCGATCGAGTAAACCATCGGCTTGTAGCCAAACAGCGGCTTCCGCGCAAACGTGGAAATGATGTCAGAGACCATGCCCATCGCCGGCAGAATCATGATGTACACGGCCGGATGGCTGTAGAACCAGAACAAGTGCTGCCACAACAGTGGCTGCCCGCCGCCGGAGTGGTGCGGCGAGTTGGTCGCGCTCCAACCTTCGGGAATGAAGAAGCCGGTGCCGAGCGTGATGTCGGCCAACTGCATGAAGCCCGCCGCTGTGAGCACCGGCAACGCAAAGGCTTGCAGGACGGCGGTGATGAACATGGCCCAGATCGTCATTGGCAGACGGAACATCGTCATGCCGGGGGCGCGCATCTGGATGATCGTCGTGAGGTAATTGACCGAGCCCATCATCGAGGAAACACCAACGCATAACAGGCCGATGAGCCAGTACACTTGGGCATTCATCGTGAGCGAAAGCGGCGCGTAACTCGTCCAGCCCGCGCTCGGCCCTCCGCCTTCTGCGAAAAAGCTAGCTCCAAAGGCGATGAACGCCGGCCACATGAACCAGTAGCTCAGCATATTGAGCGTCGGGAAGGCCATGTCGTCGGCGCCGATCATCAGAGGAATCAAATAATTGCCGAACGCCCCGGCGAGAATTGGGATGATCACCAGGAAGATCATCACCGTGGCATGCATCGTGAACAGCATTGTGTACGTTTCGGGCGCCATCTGGCCGCCCTCGGAGGCGTGCATCAAATTGCCTAGCACTGGCACGTCGCTCCAGGGATAGGCCAGCTGCCAGCGAACGCCGAGCGCCAGGAAGCCGCCCACCGCGAACCAGATAAGCGTGCTGAACAAAAACTGGATGCCGATGATTTTATGATCGCGCGAGAAGACATACGTCGAGAGGAAACTGCCGGTGTGGGCATGCTCGACGTGGCCGTGCGCGTGAGTAGGGACGGTTACAGAAGCCATATCAAAAAGCTTAAGTGTTGGGTATCAGGTGTCCGATATTCGAATCCGTTAGCAAATTAGCAACCCGGGCCGTCCTCGGACCCGGCATTCACAGCTCATTCCTCGTCTTCAGCCACCGCCACCGTGCGGGCATTCTGCTCCTCGGCCTTAGTATTGAGCCAGGCCTCAAACTCGCTCCGCGGCTCAAACGTCGCACGGCCTTTCATGCGGTAGTGGCCCCAACCGCACAGCTCGGCGCAAACGATGTCGAATCGCCCCGACTCGCGCGACTTGAACCACATGTATTGTTCCATGCCGGGCACAACGTCCTGCTTCATGCGCAAGTTGGGCAGGAACAAGCTGTGCAGCACGTCGGCGCTTTTGATCACTAGCAGCACTTCCTCGCCGGCAGGAAAGTGAATGTCGCCATCCTCACGCACGATATCGTCGGCCGTATGCAACTCGCCGTCCGGTCCGGGATAGCGAGCGTCCCAGTTGAATTGCCGGCCGGTGATCTCGGCCGTCACCGGAATGTCCGGCCGCCGCATCTTGGCATCGGCCCAGGCGTTCATCTGATAGATGGCGATGAACAATAGCGTCACCGCCGGCAAGATCGTCCACACCACTTCCAGCGTATGGCTGCCGTGCGAGAACTTCACCGGTTCAGGATTTACGCGCCGGTCGTACTTCCAGGCAAAATAAAACAATGCGCATTCCGTGGCGATGAACAAAATGCCCGTCAGCCACAAAATGAACATGAACAGCTGGTCGATGATCCGACCGTGTTCCGACACATCCGGCGGAAACCAGTGGTTGAAATACGGCGCCACGACAAACGTCAGCACGCCGAATACCGGCACGGTGAGGAATACAAGGGCCCAAAAGCGATTCACATTGATCTCCAACGTAGTGTGGGTCGAGTTCTGCGAGACCCACCACGTGTACTCACCTACTCACCAAACTCAATTCACCGCCTCCACATTCGTCGGCCGCTTCTGCGGCCGGCTGACTGGCTCAAACGGTAGCGAGTGAACATAATCGACAATCTGCCAGATTTCTTCTTGGGTTAGTCCGGTTCCGCCTTCGCCGGTTTGCGCGGCGCCGGGCATCGGCATGCCGGGGATGCCGGCGTAGATCCGCCAGAAAATGTCGATCGGCCGTCGTCCGCCGCGATACGAGCCGTCGCGCAAATTCCGCGGGATAGCGTTGCGCGGCGGCAGCAGGTGGGCCATCCACTCGCGGCGCTGTTTAAGCTCCGTCGCTTTGGCGTCCAGCTCCGATTCAGCTTCCTCGCGCGCTTCGCCTTTCAACTCCGCGAGGTTTTTTTGGAGCTCCTCGATCTCCGTCTCCAGCGAGGCGGTGTTGTCAATGAACGCTTTGTTAATCTTGCTCCAGTCGTCGAAGTCGGTCTGCTCGCCGTCGCCCAGACCCGTCGGACCGTGACATTGCAGGCAATTGCCCTTGGTGGCGCTGTAGAACAGCTCGCGGCCCTTGGCCACGGATTCGGCGATTTGCTCCGGTGTGCGGTCGGCCGCCGGGATGGCTGACTCGTCCGGCACGATGATCTGGTCCGCGGCTTCTTGCCATGGCGTGACGATCTCCGTGAGCATGGCCATCACTTCCTCGCGGTGGCCCTCATCCTTTTCCAAATCCAATTCCTCTTCCGGATCCACTGCGTCGAACACGTAGTCTTCCAGCCGCGTCTCCATCTCGCCGCGGATGCTGAGGTACTTCACGTATTCCACCAACGCCTCGATCTCGTCCGGCGGCAACAGGGCGAACGACGGCATGGCGGTGCCGGGAATTCCGTCGTGAACGATGCGCCGCAAATCCTCGTGAGTCGGCTTGGCGGCGTACTGCGTGCCCTTGAACTTGAATTTGCCCTTGCGGTAGTCGCGAGGATACGGATTCAGGATGCCTGCCGTCGGGCCGCGCCCGTCGCCAGAAATCCCATGGCAATGGGCGCAATGCCGCCGGTAGAGACCGCGCTTCGCGCCGAGGTCATTGCTCTGAACCGGCCCGGCCGCCATGTCGAGCCGGCGCTTACTGAGACCCGTATCGGCCAGCGCGAACGGTTCGTCAGGCGTGCCGAACATCGCCCCCAAAACATTCGCGATCTGCTCCTGGTGCGGCCGCGCAAGCTGCTTGTCGACGACATTTGTCATGTCGAGCCGAAACTGCGCCGGCGGCGCCTGGCCGCAGCCGCTGAGCATCCCGGCGCAAATGCCAATAATTGGCCACAAGCGTTTTGGGAACTTGGTGTGATGCATTCCAAGAGTGGGAAAGTGGGAGATGGGGAGAGGGGGAGACGAAGTGACACGGCCAAAAGTGGAGTCTCCCCCTCTCCCCATCTCCCCCTCTCCCATTCCTTCGTTAATGCTCGTTTCCATTGTCATATCTGTCGAGCGAACCAACCGGACTTAGCCTCGAAACGCACTCGGCGGCACGACGATCTTTATCTCCTTCGTCTCGTCGGGCTGCAACGTGATCGAGACGCGGCCTCGGTTTGACCAGTTCACGTCCGGCGCGTCGGGCGTCGCGCCAACCAACCCTAACCCAGGAGCCGCGCCGCTTTCGTGCCAGACCTGCAGCTCAATTGGCTCGCCCGCCGGCAAATTGGCGATTTCGAAGCGGCCTTCCACGTCGGTCACAGCCACATAGCCGTTCTTTCGCGGAAATAAATAGGCGCTCATCCACGGATGAATGCTGCAAGACACGGGCGCCGGCGCTGTCTCTTCGCGCTGCGGCGTGAAGGGAATCGAACCTCCGGCCGGAATCGTCTGATTGAACGTGTTGGCGCGCCCTTCAATTTTCGTGTTGTGGCCGGTGGGGTCGCTGTTCTTGATCTGGATGGGCTGTCCGACGGAGACGGGCTTCACATGAGAGAGAAACACGCACACTTTCTGGTCGAACTCGACGGACTCGGTTTTCGGCTGGGCTGAGTCGTGGACGCGCGGCGCTTCGCGCAGATAGATCGCCACATGCTGAATGCCGCGCGAATCTTGATCGACCACGAGCTTCTCTTGCAATGGCGCCTGGCCGCCAGGGGCGCAAATATTGTGCTCCTTGGTGACGTTGTAAGGCTGCCGTTGCGGCGGCGTGCCGTCGTAAACAAACTGCCCGCGCAGCGTGGCCCAGCCCGTGCCGGTGGATTCCGCCACCGCCGTTTCCTCTCCGCCGGCGCTACCGGCTGAGAGCACCTTTCGAATCGCCTTCGCCGATTCGATATTCGCCACGGGGCCCAAATCGGCCTGACGGCCGCAGCCGGCGAGCGCCATCGCGAATGCGGCGGTCGGAATCAAGTAGTACAACGAGTAATGGCTCATTATTACGCTCAAAATGTTCACTTCAACTTCGCAGCCGGTACCTTAATGTCGCCTAAATCAAGAGTTTGGCCGGCCGCGATCGTGAGTTCTGCCACGCCCCTTCGGTCGGTCTTTGCTTTACCTGCCGCCGCGTTTTGAATCCATCCGGATTCGTGCCAAAAAACAAACTCATGTTTGCCCGCTGGGATGTTTTCGATCGTAAACGTGCCGTCTTCTCCCGAAGCGGCCATATAGGGGTGGTCTTGCACCAATACATAGCCCTGCATCCACGGATGAATGTTGCAATTCACCGGCAGCGGCATGCGCTCGGGCTTGGTGAGCGGCGTTTTCATTTCCTGGCCGGCGGCGATGGTCACATTGAACGCGCCGTTGACCAGCAATGTCGCCTTGGTGTTGTGACCCACGGGATCAGAATTCTTGATGACGAATGGCTGGCCGACGCGCACCAGGGTTACGTGCGGCTTGAAGGAGCAGCCGTTGTTGTCGAGCACGGCCGGCTCGCTGAGTTTTGCCGCATAGTCAGGGTGCACTTCTACTTTGCCGCGGCGTGGCGGACGCAGAAAAACGACCGCATTAGCCAGGCCGCCGTCTTCCCCGACAACCACGCTTTCGTTGATCGGTTTGGAATCGATGCAGTGCTGATCCTTAGTCACAACCAACGGGGTAAGCTTCGGCGGCGTGCCATCGACGACGAAGCGGCCCTTTACAGAACCCCACTCCACGGCGCTGGCAACATCCGATACTAAAAACAGTGCAAATATTCCGAAAACGGTGGCCAGGTTGTTTAACAATGTTCTGCTCATCATTCGCCTCATCGTGGGTGGGGTGGCATGCTCTCGCGGCGCAGCCGAGTGAGCATTTAAATAGTCGAGGACATGCCTACGCCGCTGCGCCGCGAAGGCATGCCGCCTGTATTTGGTCGTCAATGGGTGGAAAACAAACGTGTTTTTGTTACCGGCTCGCTGCGCGATCGTTGGGCGGCTGGTCGCTGGCCGCCGGCGGCGTTTCCGTGGGCGCGGTCGGTTCTCTTACAAGTCCCTTCACCGACGTTTGCCGCTTGGCGTATTCGTCGTAATTCATCAACAAATCCACCACCCCGTCGAGCTGCAT
>DASXWB010000492.1:0-2014 GCA_036503915.1 Lacipirellulaceae bacterium
CTGGCCCTGCAAATGCAGCCTCAGCCGACGCATGCCCAGCCAGGAACATCAGCCGTTCGCGATTGAGCCGGTCGTCTCGTGGCGAAAGTGCGGCCAAGCGGGCCTCAAACGCTTTCAATTCACCGGGCAACTCGCGCGGCACTCGGTCGTCGTCATAATCGTCGTGCTTGTTCATGGAGCATTCTTCGGGCTCGGACATTCCAGGCTCCAATTCTCTCGCAACAATTTCAGGCCCCGTTCATAACGCCGATGAGCCGTGCTGATCGATGCGCCGATTAGGGCGGCAATTTCCTCGAACGACAACGCACTCCAAAGCCGCAGCACAATCACCTCGCGCTCGGCAAGTGGCAGCGACTCAAGCGCCGCCACAGCAGTGGCCGCGTCGATCGCATCATCCGACGCCAGTTTGAACCAAGGCTCGCGGCTTGTGGCAGCCGCCGCCTCATGGCGCGTCCGCCGACTACGCCGGCGCGCGGCACTCACGGCCTCGTTGCGAACGACGCGGTACAGCCAGCCGACGACATTGCCCGGCACTGGCCGCTGGCGCATCAGCCGGATGAATGCCTCCTGCACCACATCCTCCGGCGTATCGCACAGTTGTTGCGCGTAGAGCACCAGCGCGGCGCAGTGCTCATCCAGCAATCGCGATAGCGAATCGTGGTCGAGCGGTTCCATAGGTGCCTGCCGGCGGGCCTGCTACAAGAAAGACGCCCGCCGTCGGTTATTTTCCCAAGCCGCCGACCAATAATCGCTTTTGACCCGCTTGAGCTGCGCCCGACCGCTGCCGCGGTTCCGACCTCAGAGCGAATACGAATTCGTCGGTTTCCTCGGGCTGGTCTCAAACAGGCCAGCTACAGCCGGCTATTCGGACCTCATCGCCGGCTACGGAGCGCCGCTAACATTCCGGCAAATGTAAGTGCAAGCAGCGCGGCCGTGGTTGGTTCCGGAATGGCCATCGTCGAGACGGTGACGTGGTCGATCCAGTAAACGCGGGGCGTTTCCCAGGCGACTCGGATGCCGGCCGCGACCCACACCTGGCCCGATGGCGAAATAATCGTGTCTTCGTATGTGAAAGGCACCCAGCCCTCAGCTGAGTCGGTGCTGCCGATGGTGGTGAAGTCGGCCTGCTCATTGGGATTCTGTGTGCTGATGGCGGCCTTGACCTCGAACGTGCTGAAGTCGCTCTGGAACTCGTTGAATAGCTGGAACGACAGGGAGACCGGCGTGGGCACTCCCGCTGGAACGGCAAACTGCTTCTCGATCCACAGCGTGCCATCGTCCCCGAAACCGTCGCCCATGTCGAATTTCAGCGAGGCGACGTCGTTGTAGCCGCGCTCCGTGCTGTGCGTGGCGACGCCGTCAGTGCCCGAGGTTGACTCCTTGTGCCACTGCTGCTGCCAGCCGTCAAAGCCCGTTTGGAAGTCGGAAGTAAACGTGAGCGGGTCGTCGCCGGCCCAGGCCGGCCCGCCGCGCAGCGCGAGAATCATGACAACGGCTAAGCCGAGAGTAGTTATCGATCTCATGATAGTGTCGCTCCGATACAGAATGCTAACGGATATGCTTATTCTACAGGCTGATTGTATATGATGTTGTCACGCTTTTACGGGGCTGCGTCGTTGACCGTGCCAACATTGCTGTCAACCTGGGCAGGCTGATCGCGCCACAACGAGGGCCAAGTTGGGATTAAGTTAGCCTAATCGCTGGGGCGGCGATTAACAGCCGGCTCCACGAGGGGTAACCCTTGGTATGCGAGTTGCAGTTGGTGCGTGTGCTGCGAACTGGCTTTCAAAATCGAATAGGAGACGTTCCGTGGCGAAGAAAACTGCGAAGAAGAAAGCGGCAAACAAAACTCCCAAGACCATTGTCAAGGGCAAGAAGCGTTTGGCAGAGGCTCCGGTCGGGAGCGGCGCGGCAGTCAACGAACAAGATCCAAAGCGGCGCCTTGGGAACTTCGGCGGGGCAGGGGAGCATCCGCGCCAAGGCGGTCGCACCAGCGGCATCGTCGGACAGACCA
>DASXWB010000493.1:0-11610 GCA_036503915.1 Lacipirellulaceae bacterium
AGCTTCATCGTTGCGTTCGCACATACCCCCAGGTCCATTCTAACGGATGATCGGCGCGATTCTACGGGTACAAGCGATTGTGGGAGTCGTCTCCGACGCCGATTAACGCGGATTCACTCCACAAAGCAGCGTGAAAACTCATCGGCGACAGAGCCGCCTCCCACAGTCAAGCTCCGATGACTCGCTGCCATTGCCTCAGCAGCCGAGCCAGTCGACCTTGTCCGCGGCATCGTCCGGCGCCGTGTAGGCGATCATGCCCAATCGCGTTAACAGGCCTTGCGGCAGGGGCACGCTGCGCAGCGCCTCGTCGATCGCGCTGTCGGCCGCGTGGGGCGAATACCAAAACGCATTTGTGGCAGCTGCGTTTTCACTTGCGGCAGTCGGCTTTCGTCCGAGGCCATACAATCGTGAATTTGAATACGGCATCAAACCATTCCACCAGTCCACACCGAGCGGAGGCTGCCGCGGGTCATGCAGCCTCATCACTCCCTCCCAAAGCACGGCGCGTCGCTCCCTACGCGTCGTGACGATCATACAAATGAGCAGGTGATTAAGTGAATCGGCGAGTAAGTAAAAACTTCCGACCTACTCACTTAATCACTCATTCACCCACTCACCCTCCCACAGCCCCTGTAGAATTCTATTCGTCAAGGCAAGCGCCACTATTTCAAGTATGGCTCAAAGCGAGCAGATTTTTTCGCAGACGCTGGCGGGCGCGGCTGACGCGTGATAGCACCGTGCCGAGCGGGACGCCGAGCGTGTTGGCCGTTTCCTGGTGCGTCAGCTCACCGACGACCACCAACAGGAGGGACTCGCGCAATTCCGGTGGGAGCTGAGAGAGGGCCTGCTGCATCTCGTCGGTGAAGCCGCCTGTAGTCGGGTCCACGGCCGCCGTCGGCACATCGAGGGGACCATCCCCGACGAGCACCATCCGCCGGCCGCCGCGGCGCCAGCGATCGATCACGCGCCGCCTCAAGATGGCCGCCAGCCACGCTCGCTGGCCGCGGCCGCGCTCGAAGTTCGCCCGGCTCTTCCACGCACTGCGCAGCGTCTCCTGGACCACGTCCTCGGCATCGTGAGCGTCGCCCACCAGGCGGTAGGCAATGCGGTACAGTGCCGGGGCGTGCTCGTGGATCAGGACGACAAAGTCGCTCCGCGAAAGCGCCACCCGTTGCCTCTCTCGTTATCTGTTCCGTGTGATAACCGGTGGCCAGGCCGTGACGCATTGTAGCACAGGGCCGCGATTATCAATCACCTTTTCGAGAGAATGAGAAGCACTTATTCCCAAGGCCGAAAAAATTGAAATGCGTAACGCAACGAGCCAGCCAAGGCCGTGCGAACGTTGTCGCAAGCTCAAGCGGCAAATAGAATTAGAACGTAGGGCAGGCTGTGCCTGCCGTAGGCCAGGCTTTTCCAGCCTGACGATCCTCCTTTCCGATCTGACAGCCTTATCGACCGCCAATCCGATTCTGTCAGCCTTGAAGGCTGACCTACGGCCTTGCTCCGCTTCGACGTCACCAAGCGACCCGCTCGAAACTACTTCTCCCGGCGAGAACAATGGCGGCTTTTGCTGCTCGTCATGTCGCTGGGCGTGGTCATCTTGGTAATGCGCGAGCTGCGCGAACCGGAGACCGTTGCGCGGGTGGCCCAGGTTTTCGCTGGCGACGCAGCGACAAATGGCGATGAGGGGAAAAGTCCGTCGGAACCGCCGCCTCCCAAGATCGGTTCCGATACTTTTAAATCCACCGCCTTTGAGAACGCAGATCGACCCATCCAATCCGACGGAGTCATTTCGCCGGCAGGAACAAACCTGGATGAGTTGCTGTCGCTGGCCGGCTGGACGCCGGAGCGCTTCTCAAAATTCACCGACGGCGAGCCGTTGAGCCACGCCGAGCGAGGCGAACTGATTCAACTCCTATGGCGCGTGCGAACGTTCGACGCCGCGCTTTTCGAGCCGCTCATCAGCCATCCAATGCTGTATCCAGGCAACGTGTTTCATGTGAAAGGGCTGGCGAGAAATTTTGTGCGGCACGAGCTACCGCCGGAGGATGCGACACGCTTCGAGATGCCAGCATATTACACGTGCGATGTGAAGCTCGAGAACAAACGCTGGGCGGTTGTTGTTACCGCGGCAGCGCCAAGTCGCTGGGAACAATTAACGAATCTGGATGAGCCAGTTAGCGCGTCTGGCTTGTATGTGAAACAATTACCGGCGAACCCCAATGACCAAGGGATCGAATTACCAACCTATTTAATTGTCGCCAAGCGCATCGCCTGGCACCCGGAAACGCCGCGCGAGCCGGTCGTTTCGCTTGGAATGTCGATCCTCGGTTCGCTCGGAATGGACGTGGGTCTTCTGGAACAAGTCACGAGCCGCGGCCGCCTGCATACCGGCGACGCGGCGGAAAAGGCCCGATTTAACGATCAGCGAGAGGCCTTTTATCAGATTCTTGATGCTGCCGGTCAAATCGGCGCGAACCAACTCGTTCGACTTGCGAATTCGAATCTGGAACCGATTCGAGCGCAGTGGGAGCAAGAAATGAAAGAAACCCGCGACGCCAATCGTCGCGCTTTGGCCCACGAAGTGATCGATCGCGCCAAGGCCGGCCGCTACAGTGTCGCGCCATTGTTCAACGACGCGGCACGCCAAATCGGGCAGCTCATCGTCGTGGACTGCGCCGCGCGCCGGGTCGTGCGCGTCGACCTGAGTTCTGGCGGCGACGGCGGCGCCCCGAGTGATGTCGCGCGCCGCTTCGGCATCGACCATTATTACGAAATGCAAGTCTTCACGGACGATTCGCAAAACTATCCGCTCGTTTTCTGCGTGCGCGAGTTGCCTCCGGGCCTGCCGACTGGTGACGACCTCCATGTGCCGGTGCGCGTTGCCGGATTCTTCTTCAAGGACTGGCTGTACACAACTCGCGGCACTCGAGACATGGACACGGGCGAACTTGATCCGCGCAACGGCAAGCAGCAGCACGCGCCGCTCTTGATCGGCCGGGCGCCAATTCTTTTGCAGGTTGAAGACAAGGGCAGAGGGGCGGCGCAGCTGGTGGGCGGCGGACTGTTTCTATTGGCCTTGGGCGGCATCTGGGGGGCTGCATGGTGGCTTTCCCGCAGTGATCGCCGTTTTGCCGAACGACGGCGAAAGGCCGCGAACGCCCTCCCGCCTGGGCAGTCGCTAGACGATCTCAACCTGCAGCCGGCGGATGAGCCGATTAATTTTGGTAGCGGAACCGGCAAGAATTCCGATGATCCAGGTTCCGGCTGAAGTCTTGCGACTTTAGCTACGGTCCTGACTCGGGCCAATTACAATGAATAAGCACCAAGAGCCAATCATCCTGCCCGGGCCATCCATGCCTGCCGCCGCTTCTGAAGTCGCCGACCGATCTTATTCCACGACGCCGCCGCGCGCCTACCATGCCTGGACGCCGCGGTTTTGGAACGGCATGGATTTTTCCACGTGGATGCGGCTCCTGGCGCGCAATCGATTCGCCGTCTCGCCGAGCCGCTGGCCGCTGGCCGCATCGATCACCGTTTCCAGCGCGCTCAACAGCTTCGCCAACGTGTTCGGCCGGCTAGTTTACGGGCACCGAGTGCGCCAGACCGAGCTTGCCGAGCCGCCGCTGTTTGTGATCGGGCACTGGCGCAGCGGAACGACGCTTTTGCACGAGCTGTTGATGCTCGACCCGCGGCACACGTGCCCGAATACGTACCAGTGCTTCGACCCGATTCATTTTTCGTGGACCGAGTGGTGGGTGCCCACGCTCATCCGCTGGACGCTGCCGAAGACGCGGCCGATGGACGATGTGAAAGCCGGTTGGGACCGGCCGCAAGAGGATGAGTTCGCGCTGGCGAATCTCGGCGTGCCGTCGCCGTACCTGGTGTGGGCGTTTCCGAACCACGGCCCGGTTGCGGATGAGTACCTCGATTTGCTCTCTCTTCCCGCAGTGGAACGTGAGGCTTGGAAGCGCACATGGCGCGAGTTCGTGCAGCGAGTGGCGCTTGCGCGCAACGGGCGGATCGTGTTGAAATCGCCCACGCACACGGCGCGCGTGCGCACCATCCTGGAAGTCTTTCCCGAAGCGCGGTTCGTGCACATCGTGCGCGACCCGCTCGTGTTGTTCCCCTCCACGCTGCGGCTGTGGAAGTCACTCAGCGAAGTGCAAGGATTGCAAGTACCGCGCGAGAGCAACGGCTGGCTCGAACGGCAGGTGCTCGACACGTTCGTGCGGATGTACGAGCGGTTCGAACAAGACCGCGACATGGTGCCGGGCGGCCACCTTGTCGATGTGCGATACGAAGATCTCGTCGCCGACCCGGTCGGCCGGATGCGCGAGATTTATCGCGAACTCGACCTGGGCGACTTCGCGGTCGTCGAGCCGCTCCTGCTGCGTCATGCGATGAAGACTCGCGATTACCGCACGAATCAGTACTCGTTGCCGCCCGAGGTGGCCGACCGCGTCCGCGGCCGCTGGGCTCCGTACTTCCAGCGTTACGGCTACAATGGGCATGAAGCCGCCAGCGCCTCGGCCTGATGTAGCCGGCACACTCCGTGTGCCGTAGCTCGGCACTGTTGTATTGTTTTGCAGCTGAGCGATAATCGTAATCATGGCCGCACCTCGTCGTCTCACCGCTGGTCTCAGTCTGCTCGAGTTAATTGTCGTGCTGTTTATCATATCCGTGATGATCGGCTTGCTGCTTCCGGCGGTTCATGCGACGCGTGCCAAGGCGCGAGCGACGGCTTGTCAGAACAACGTCCGACAGTTGGGATTGGCACTCATCCGCTGCGTCGACACGTTGAAGAAGTTTCCAGACGAAAGGCGATGGACCACGGACATCCTGAAGTGGATGGAAGAGTGGCCGCTCGCTGATGAGGTTGCCAACGGAATTCCGCAGAACGCGGAACTTCCTCGGCCGCGATTGTACCGCTGCCCGGCCCAAGCCGACGTACCAAGCACGGTCGCCAACGTAGCCGTTTGCCACTACGTGCTAACCGTGGATCGCAAAGCGCCTCGCGCGAAGGAAGACCAGGTACCGTGGGAACTGCACGACCGAGAGCGACTTTCCGACGATGAACGGTATGAACCTTGGTACGTCGGGCCAGAAATAACCTTTACTGAACAGCGGGAGATGTTCGCCACGAAAACGGGCCCGCATTCCGCCGGCGAACTCTACACAAGTACAGGGCAAGTGTACGGCCTAGACTGATGACGCGCGCCTCGTTGCCCGAAATGTTTCACAGACTGAAATGCGGACCTCACACGGAGTGTGCCTGCTACGCCGTCCGCGGCGCAGGCATCGTCTTGCCCTTAAGTTGATACACATACGCCAGCACCTCGGCGACCGCGGCGTATGATTGCG
Organism: Lacipirellulaceae bacterium; assembly: GCA_036503915.1. Classification (GTDB taxonomy): domain Bacteria; phylum Planctomycetota; class Planctomycetia; order Pirellulales; family Lacipirellulaceae; genus JABDGM01. The sequence goes on from DASXWB010000493.1 coordinate 5,365, forward strand.
TCGGAATCGGTTTGCCGATGTCGACTTCCTTATACAGCAGCTGCGCCATCGGCTTGCGCTCGATGATGGGAATGTTGTGCTCAAGTGCTAATCGACGAATGCGCTGGGCAAGCACGCCAGCGCCCTTGGCCACGACGACCGGCGCCGCCATCCCTTCCGGCTCATATTGAATCGCCACGGCCAGCTCGGTGGGATTGGTCACGACGACTTCCGCCTTGGGCACGCTGCTGGCAATGCGGTTGAGCACCATCTGCCGCTGGATTGCCCGCCGGCGGGCGACAATTTGCGGGTCGCCCTGCAGGTTCTTCATCTCCTCGCGCACTTCCTGATGCGTCATCCTCAGGTCCTGCTCATGCTTCCAGCGGTGCAGCGCGAAGTCGAAGATCGCCAGGATCAGCAGGGCGAGCGCCGTCCACAACATCGTTTCCTGCGAGATAGCGATGAGGAATCGAGCGAGCGGTGCCATGTCAAGTCCGCTTGCGCGCAGCACATCGTCCCAGCGTTGCCATAGCACGATGATTGCCACGATGGTCACGACGACAACTTTCACCAGACCAAAACCGAGCCGCATCGTGCCCGTGAGCGAAAAGATTCGCCGTAAACCGGCGAGCGGACTGAGGCGGCTCCAATCGGGAGCAAGCCGGTCGGGTACCCACAACAACCCGACCTGCAGGATACTCGTCAGAATGCTGCCAAGCATCATCAGTCCCAAAATCGGAAGCGTCACCGCGCCGATCCCCAGCGCGATGCCCAGAGCGTCGCTCAGCAGAGTTTTTTGGTCGGTGACAAGCTCTGGCACATTGCCAAGTTGCTCGCGCATCGATGTCGCGCAGGACGCGACAACAGCTCCGCCCAACAGCATCAGCATCAAGATCGCCAGCATCAGCGTGGCGGCCGAGCCAAGGTCCTGGCTGAACGCAACATGCCCCTTCTCGCGGGCCTCCTGCCGACGATGCGGCGTGGCTTCAAATGATTTGTCGCCGGCGTGTTCAGCCATCGGAAAGTCGAGGTTTAAGAGTTAAGTGTCGGGAGCCAGAATTTCTGGCTTCGACCGTTACTCGTCACATGCGGTTTAATTTTGTACCAGTACCTCTTGCACTTGCTGCAACACGTCGACGGTCGGCTCCTGAAACGTCCATGCCACGGCACCGATCGACAAACACAGAACGCCAAGCCCCAACAGCGAGTTGAGTCCGAAACCGACCGCAATGACATTGATCTGCGGCAGCGTGCGACTGATGAGACCCAGCACAAAATTCGACAATAGCAGCGCTGCCAGGACCGGCGCCGCGGCGCGGATTCCCAGTGCGAAGCTTTGCGAGAGAATGCTGACCAGCACGTCGACGAATGAATCTCCGAGCGCAGCGTGACCCGGCGGTGCCCAGGCAAAGGTTTCGAGCAGCGCTTCAGTCACAATCCGATGTCCGCCTATGGCGACGAACACGGCAAGGGTGAGGAAATAAAACAACTGCGAGAAGACGGACACGTCTTCCTCGAAACCCGGGTTGAACACGTCGGCCAGCGATAGCCCGCTCATCTGGCTAGCGATTTGCCCGGCCACCTGCACGCCGGCAAACAGAATGTTAATGCCCAGGCCGAGCAAGAGGCCCACGAGCACTTCGTTGACAAGCAGCCGGCCATACTCGACGGTGCTCGTGACGTGCGGGAGCGACGCGCTCACGTACACGGGCGTAACCAGCAGCGACATCGCCACGGCTAATAGCCCACGCACGCGCCGCGGCAGCGCTTGCGAACCGAATGGCGGCGCTGTCATCACCAGCGCGCCGGTGCGCGCTAGCACCAGCGTGAACACCATGAACCGTCCGACGAGAAAAGCTTCGAGCGCGGGCATTAAAGCGAGCCGGGGATATTCTCAATCAACTCGCGCGAGTACTCCACCAGCCGCGTCAGTAACCACGGCAACGACAGGCCCAGTGCCAGCATCATCGCGACCAGCTTCGGAACAAACGCCACCGTCTGCTCCTGGATTTGCGTGAGGGCTTGAACCAGGCCAACGACCAGGCCGACGAGCATTCCCGCCAGCAGCACCGGCGCCGAAATGAGCGTGGCGATCACCAGCGCTTCGCGTCCCAAATCAACGGCATCTTGAGGCTGCATTGAGCTGTAGCTGGCCTCTGCGGGGCCGGCTGTTTACGCAAAAAGTTTTGAAACACGGCCAGGGTCACCGACCCCGGCTACAAAATATGAAAACTCTCCAGCAACATTTCCACCACGAGCCGCCAACCATCCACCAGAACAAACAACAACAACTTGAACGGCAGCGAGATCAGCACCGGCGGGAGCATCAACATGCCCATCGAAATCGTAACGCTGGCTACGACGATGTCGAGGATCACGAACGGCAAGTAAATCTGGAATCCAATCAAGAACGCAGTTTTCAGCTCGCTGAGCATGAACGCCGGCAGCAGGGCCACGAGAGGCACTGCCTTTTCACCTTCCTGCGGATCGTAGTAAACGTAATTCGGAGCCTTGCCCGTCGCCGGGTCGACTTCCTCCGGCAAGTATTGCAGGAACAAGTACACGTCATCGTCATTCCCGGTGCGCTGAATTTGATGCGCCATGAAACGCCGCATGGGATCGACGCCGCGTTGGAAGGCCTCGTTGATGCTGATTTCGTCGTTCGTGTATGGCCGCACGCCTTGCTGATACGTCTGTGTCCATACCGGCGCCATGAGCAGAAGCGTCATGAAGAGTGCGATGGACGTCACGACCTGGCTGGGAGGCAATTGCTGCGTGCCGATCGCTTGCCGCAACAGCCCGAGCACCACGATGATCCGCACAAAGCCGGTGGTCATCAGCAGGATCGCCGGCGCCAGGCTGACGATCGTCAAGAGCAGCATCACCTGCAGCGTCGAGGCCAGGCCCTTCGGACTCGTCCAATCAGCCGGCCCGCCAATGCCTTGCGGCAACAGCGACACGGCTGGCGCTTCGGTTTGAGCGACGGCCGGCGCCGCGCATGCGAGTAGTACTAGCGCGATCAGTATTGCCCGGATGCACGAGCAGAGCCAGTGGCACCTGTTCAATCGCTGATTGGAATGCATTTCAAGCACGCGGCGCGTCTCCTCGCGGCAAGTGAAATGCTTCGAGCGTAGGCGCGAACGTCGCCGGCAATGCTTCATTACCCAAGAAACCGGTCGGAGCCGGATCGCGCGCCAACTGCCGGAACACCTGCTCGAAGGCCTTGGTCGTGCTGTGCGGATCCGCCTGCCGGCACAAGCCAACTAGACGATCAACTTCGGCCGCGTCCGTCACCTCAGTCAGCGTGGCAGGCCCGGCGGGCGATGACGCCACGAGCACGAGCTTATTGCCCACGTGCAGTAAATCAGCGAACTGGCGAGCGGCCAGCGGCACGCGGCCGAGCACACAAACCACGTCGGCAGGCAACGTGCTCGCGACGCTTCGCGCGCCGCGACGCAAGAACCATGCAAACACAAGGAACAGACCAACGACGATCGCCAGCGCGCTCGCGATTTTGTAAATCGTCCCGCGCGGCACGCCGAAACTGTGCCAAGCGCTTTCCGCGCTGTCAGTCGCGTGATTCGGCGTCGCCGGCTTTTCGGCTTGGCTCCAGTTCGAACTGGGCGGCGCAAGACGCCGGTTTTCGTCAGGCGTGGGCGTCGCCAGAATGGCGTTCGTGCCCGTCGTCGCCGGCAATTCGGTTTTATCAACGGCGGCTGCAGCTCCTTCTGGAACGGCGTCCGCCACATCAGCATCGACCACATCAGCGGCCGGCGTCGCATTCTCACTCATCGTGAGATAGATTGACGCTTGGTCTTGCCATTGCGGCAGCGGCGGCGCTGTCGTGGATTGGGCGAACAGCGTGGCCGCGCTCCCCGCGCCAATTGCTCCGAGCGCAGCCCAAATCAGCCAGCGAAACATGATAGTTCGACGATCTCGTGGCGATCGCCGCGCAGCGACGTTGGAAAAGATAATGGTAGACGAGTGGCCGCGCGAGCGCGCAAGCGTGCGCGGCGGCAGACTTATAGACGATCGCTGGAGACCGGGCCAGATCAACCGCGTAGCATGCTCTTGCCGCGCCAGCGGCGTGAGCATGTTCCCTAATTCAGCACATGCTTACTCGCTGTCGCGGGAAAGCATGCCACCCGGCCGGCTAGCAAGCGCCACCGTCGCTAGGCCGCGTCGTCCTTTTCATCGGAGATCAATTCCGTGACGCGCACGCAGAAGTTGTCGTTGAGCACTAGCACCTCGCCGCGCGCGATCAGCCGGCCGTTGGCGTAGATGTCTACCGGGTCGCCCGCCAGTTTGTCAAGCGTCACCACCGCGCCGCCGTTCAAACGCAGCACGTCTTCAAGGTGCATCCGCGTGCGGCCCAGCTCGATCTTGAGGTCAAGCTGCACGTCGCGCAGCAAGTCGAGCGACGCCGGTTCGTTGACGGGCGCAGCACCGGCCAGGCTCGCAAACTCGAACGGCTTCACGCCGGGCGGAAGTGGAGCAACGGGCTCGTCGATGCCCGCTAGCGCAGCTTGCGCCTGGTCCAAGAGTGAATCGACATTTGGTGGTGCGATTGTAGCATCGCGCGCCGCAGGTGCATCAACGGCTGCTTTGCCAGGCTGCTGCGTCGCGGCGGGCGGAGGGACGTCGTTCGGTCCGGCCTTGGGTTGGTCCGTCATGGGAATCCGTTCCGCATTCGCACGTGCGCCGAGTCTCTCCGAGACTCGCATGGATCTCAGAGGATTCAACCGCAGCGATTACTTACCGCTCGACGAAACTGAACTTGCTGAACAACACTTCCTTGATCAGCGGCTGGCCCAGCGCGCGGTTGGTTTTCTCCAAAATCCGCCGTTTAATCAACCCCAACCCGGCGTCCGTAAGGTCGCTCGACTCGGCGCCGTGCAGCGTCATGTTCACGCCTTCACGGATCCGCGCCTTGCTGTTTTCGAAGTGGCGGTGGAAATCGCTCACATCGTCCGCTAGCACGGTGCCATACAGTTCAAAGTCGATGGCCAGAGTCGTGTTCGTCGCCGGATTGAATCGCGTGATAGTGTAGCTGCCCAGTTCCACCTCCTTCAAATGTTCATCATGCGATGGCTCGTGCTCTTCGCCGTGCTGGCCGGTGGCGTCGGCAGTTTCGCCAGCGGCGGCGGCGGCCAGCTGCTGGGCAAGCTTGGCCGTTTTGTGGGCCGAGGGTGCTAGCAACGCGGCGGCGACGATCTCCACCACTACGATCACCGAGACGAACGCCACGGCCTTTACAATCGTGAACACACCGCCGCGACCGGAATTCGACCCCGCATTATTCGCGAGCGCATCGGCGGATGGATCCAAAAATTCCGATTCGTCGATTACTGGTTTTCCTGCCATAAGCGTCACAATCCTCACACTCGCGCCCCCAGCGCCACCACGCGGCCGGCAACGGCCACGAAAGTTTAGCTTACGCCTTAGCGCCGCGCTCGTAGCTGAATTCGCAAGAATTCAGCAGCCGCAGGCTGAATTCGTGCTACCCGATTATTTATCGCCGGATCGAGAGCAGTTCATCGAGCAGCTGCTGGGCGGAGGTGATCACGCGCGTGCCGCCGCGGTATTGCGTGGAGGCCAGGATCAGCTCGATGAGGTTCGCGCCGATGTCGGTATTGGAGAGTTCCACGGCGCCCGCCGTGAGCGCCCCGATGCCCGATTCGCCGGGCGTGTCGAGTAGCGGCTCGCCGGAGTTCACTGCTTCGGCCCACAAGCTGTCGCCGATCTGCTGCAAACCGCTGTTGTTGATGAATCGGGCCATCACGATCTGCCCCAAGTCGCGCGACACGCCGTTCGTGTATACGCCCTTGAGGCGCCCACTTTCGGTGATCGAAAACGAGCTCAGCGAGCCGGCCGGAAAGCCGTCCTGGCTGGACATCTGCAAGTTGCCCGGCGCGCCGGATTGATTGCTCAGCGCCGTCACCTGGCTGAAATCCAAGTCGAACGACACCGGCGTATTCGCGGCCACGTCCGTTCGGTTGACGGCCACGGTCGTATTCGTGGCGTCTACGAATTGGCCCGTGTTGTCGAAGGTGATGAGGCCGGTTCCAACCGTCGTGTCGACGCCGGGAGTTTGATTATCCGGCGAGGTCGCGAACCAGCGATAGGTCGTCACGCCGCCGGTGGTGGATTCAAGTACGGTCGACAGTCGTACCGTGACCGGGATGCCGAGGCTATCGTAAACGACCATCTGCGTCGTCGTGCCGGCGCCATCGATCGGGTTGGTTGAGCCATTGGCCGACAAGAACG
>DASXWB010000494.1:0-5253 GCA_036503915.1 Lacipirellulaceae bacterium
GCACAGCTTTTATCCGCTCGAAATGTGCCACTGTTGCGGCGATTGCTGGCCCGTTTCGAGCGGATAAAAGCTGTGCGGAAAACCGGTCCACAGAAAACTCAGCCGCGACTTGATCGACATCACATTCGGCGTCGTGAACAGAAATACGCCTCCGGGCTTCAAGATTCGCTGCACCTCGCGAAACAGCCGCTCGTGCCCGTCGATGTGCTCGAGCACTTCAACGCACACCACGCCGTCGAACGTGGCATCGTCATAGGGCAGCCGCTCCGCCAGGTCGGCGCGGCGGCATTTGACGCCGCCAAACTGAAACAGGGCTGGCTCCAGGTCGCACGCGTCCACGCGGTAGCCGGCCGCGACGAGCAGCTGGCTCATGCTGCCGCTGCCGGCGCCCAAATCAAGAACGCGCGCACCATCCGGCCGCAGATGACGCACCAGGTGCGGCAGCGTCAATCGATGAAGATCGTCATGCGCCATCGGCGCAATGGGCGCACTCGTCGGCGATGATGTTTGCTGGGGCATAACACGAGCCTTCCTTGGCGGTGCGCCGGCGCAATTAGATGCATGCTGGCACGGAGTGTAGCTTTGGGCCGCACGGCAGGTCCAGATCAATCGACTTGCCGCAAAAAACGAGCGGAATCAATGTCGAGGGTTTTGCGCTCCGCTTTACCACTTCGGATGCGCGCCCTTAGAGATCTTCGGGCCTCAAACCGGTGTTTCGGGCAATCCGCGCCAACATTCTTGGGCCAATCTCATCGTTGTCGTGGAATGCAAAGACGTAGTCCGGGTAACCCACACGCTCAAGGACTCGGTGAGATCCAGTTTGCCGCTTAATAGACCAACCGATGCGCAAGAGCGCCGAAAGAACTCGCTTCGCTTTTGTGGCTGGCCAGCGGCTCACGGCTGTACTGCAAACACTCCGCCCATTTCTGGCACGGCTTCGCCATGCTCCAATCGATCGGCCAGCACGCGAAGCGAAAGCGCTTGAGCGCGTTCGATGGCTTCTTCGCGCGACTCGCCATAAGCGAGGACGCCTGGCAGCTCCAAAACTTCGGCAAGCCAGCGCCCATCGTTTTCGCGCTCGACGTCAACGGTCAGCATTAGTCGCTCCGCACGACATACGGAGATGAGGGACAACACATCCTAATATACCATTTTCATTGAAGGGCAGCAAAATACGCTATCGTTGCCGCTAGTATTAGATATCGGCATTTGGAAGTTCGTGCATAGGACTCGAACGCCTTCGGTTCGTGCTGTCAGTATTCCACATCCACCCACTTTCGTTCCCGCGAACTGCGCAGTGCCGCGTCGCAGATTGCGATTTCGGCGTGGCCATCGGCAAACGTCGAAAAATCACCCCCCTTGCGCGTGCCGGCGATGTAGCCGTAGATGTTGCGGAACAAATTCTTCGCGCCGCTGGCCCAGCCTTCGTTGTGCCCGCCCGGGTAGTGTGCGTACTCTCGCGCCGGCGTGGAGAGCAAGCTCGGATCTTTGAGGACCGTCTGGTTCGGCCCGTCGCGGCGGCCGATCCACAGCTCATTCTCCCGCTCCTGGTCCCAACACAGCGAGCACTTGCTGCCATCAATTTCGAAGTACGGCCGGTTCTTTCGCCCGGCGGCACACTGATTGATCGTCACCGCACCATGCGCGCCCGAGTCGAACTCGATGAGGATTGAGCCGTAATCCTCCGTGCCAATTGGAACGTCTTCAAGATCCTCCGGCCGCAGCACCTTGCCCGCATAAGTTTCGACCTCGACCTTCGGCCGCTTCCGCGTGGGATGAATCGTCACCAGGTCGGCCATCACGCGCACGATTTTCATGCCGGTGACGAACTGCACCAGGTCGCACCAATGGCTGCCGATGTCGGCGATTGCCCGCGACTCGCCGCTCAGCTCGGGCACGAGCCGCCAGTTCCAATCGCTCTCCAGCAATAGCCAGTCCTGCAGGTACGAGCCGTGCACCGCGTACACGCGGCCCACCTCACCCGAGCGGCACAGCTGGTGCGCATGCTGCACCAGCGGCATGTAGCGATAGTTGAAGTTGATCGCGTTCACGACGCCGGCGTCCTTCGCCAGCCGCACCAGCTCGCGCGACTCCTTGGCGTTCATCGCCAGCGGCTTCTCGGAGATGATGTGCTTGCCGGCGGCCAGGATTTCTTTGTTGATGGCAAAATGCAGATGATTCGGCGTGCAGTTGTGCACGACCTGGATCTCCGGATCAGCCAGCAGATCGTGATAGTCGCCGTACGCCTTGGGGATCGACAGTGCGTCGGCCTTGGCCTGGGCTAGTTGCTGACCGCGCTCGGCCACCGCGGCCACTTCCACAAACCCGAGCCGGCGCAGCGCCTCCACATGAACCGGGCCAATGAAACCGGTGCCGATGATGCCTGTTTTGATCTTCATGGATAGTTGATAGTGGATAGTGGATAGTTGCTGAATGACTGCGGGAGCCTACGTCAAGATACGAAACACTTCATCAACTAACAACTATCAACTAACAACTAAACCATCCACTATCAATCAAACCATTCATCCTCCGGATCAAACGCCGGAACCGGCACATTGAGCACGCGCAGCCGGCCTATCGCCCGGTGCCGGCACAGCGGCTTGATGAGGATCGCGTCGCCGGGCCGCACAGCGTGCCGCTTGCCGTCCAGCTCGATCTGCCCCTCGCCTTCGAGGATGTAATAAATCTCGGTCATCCGCTTGTGATAGTGAACTCGTGCATCGATGGAAATGTCCACGACGTGCAGCGATGCCACGCCGACTGGATCATCAGTAAATGCCCGCCGCGCCTGGCCGCAGGGGCATGCAATCGGCGGAAGCTCCGCCATTCGGGCAATTTTGTATCGCTTTATCATCAAAGTGAACCGGCGGCCGCAGCTTATGTCGAGTCCTGCTGCTCGGCGTCCATTATCGCCGGCTCTGCCCGTAACGCAAATCTTCGCGCAAGCGCGCCCCCGATGAGCGCAAGCACGATTCCGATCGCAAAATGCCCAACGGTTTGAAACGCGAGGAATTTCATCGCGATATCGTAGCCCGTTGTTCCATAGTCCACGTCGCTTTCCAACTCACCATGCAGGCCGAGGAACAGAAAACTCAGCATGCGCGTGGTGATCGGGCTCTGCGTCGGAATATCGAGGTCGCCCGTGCGTTGAGCCACCAACCATGTGGCGCGAATCTCGGTCGGCCAGAGTGTATGAAAGAAGTAGCTTGTAAATACAATCAAAAATCCGATGCATCCCGCGCGCCGCGGACCTCGTTGATACAACGTGGCGATGGCGACGAACGGAACCGTCAGCAGGCCGAGCGTATAGAACAGGTCGCCGATAACCGGGGCCGCCGAAACGAGACTCGCCGAAACGACCGCCACGGCCGCCATGAAAATCAAGAGGGTGCGGAGTGAGAAGTTCATCGTGAACGACCGCCAAGCTCCCGGAGCGAGCCCGATCACTCCACGGTTTCGATTTTGGCCCAGCTTCGCGAGTCGATCGATTTTTCGACAGCATCGAGCACGGCCACGCAGCGCGCCCCGTCGCGGAAGTCGGGCATGATCGTCGGCTTCTTGTTGATCGCGCCCATCAGTTCGTACACGGCGTGCACGAATGTGTGCTCGTAGCCGAGGATGTGCCCGGGCGGCCACCACGCTGGCACGAACCGGTGAACGCCCTCGGTCGCCATGATGCGGCGGAAGCCCTGCCGCCCCGGCGGATCGTTGCAATTGTAATACTCCAGCGTGTTCATCTCCTCGAAGTTGAACACCACCGAGCCGCGGCTGCCGTTGACCTCGATGCGGTTGTAGTTCTTGCGCCCGGGCGCCATCCGCGTCGCTTCGAATGAGGCGAGCGCCCCGTTGGTGAACCGCGCCAGGAACAGCGTGGCATCATCCACCGTTACCTTTTCGGTGCCTTCGCCGGCCGTGGCCGTGAGACCGGCCGAGCGTCCCTCGGCCGGCCGCTCCGTGATGAACGTCTTCTGCATGCCGACCACCTCGCCAATCTCGCCGACCAAAAACCGCGCCATGTCGATGTGGTGCGCGTTGAGGTCGCCGTTGGCGCCGGTGCCGGCCACTTCTTTCCGCAAGCGCCAATTCATCGGAAACTTCGGGTCGACCAGCCAGTCCTGCAGGTACGTAGCCCGGAAGTGCCGCACCTCGCCGATCTCGCCCGCGTCGATCATTTCCTTCGCCAACGCGAGCGCCGGCACGCAGCGGTAATTGAAGTTCACCATGTGCACGACGCCGGCCTTCCGCACCGCATCGAGCATCTCCCGCGCTTGCTTCAGGTTCAGCGCCAACGGCTTCTCGCAATAAACGTGCTTCCCGGCCTTCGCCGCAGCCACGCCCATCTCATAGTGCAGGCTGCCGGGCGTCGCGATGTCGATCACATCGATGTCTTTCCGCTCGCACAATTTGCGCCAGTCGGTCTCGTGGCTTTGCCAGCCGAAACGCTGAGCAAACTCGGCCGTCTCATCGGCATGACGGCCGCAGATCGCCTTCATCACCGGCGCCGGATCGGGGTCAAAAAATTTGCCCACCTTCAAGTAAGCATTCGAATGGGCTTTGCCCATGAACTTCGTACCGATCAGACCGACGTTGATAGTCTTGGCCGCCATGTGACACCCTCATGCGTGATTTGGCTAAGAGTACCTGATCATAGGAAACCGCCAAGAACGTCAAGTGCGCCAAGAAACCCAAAAAGCCCGGACGTCTACGCTTGGCGTTCTTGGCGTTCTTGGCGGTTTATGCTTCTGCGCCGTACAGCGTACCGCGACGATGAAGCCGCTCGCAAGTAGCTAGGACTGCCACCCGCTCGGCGATATACTAAGCACGTCCCATGGCCAGCGGTCGCCACACGTCACCGTCGCAGCCTGCGTCCTCCAAGGCGGCCAGCACCCGGCTGCTGTCGCTCGATGCATTTCGCGGCCTGACGATCCTGGCGATGATCCTGGTCAATAATCCGGGAAAGTGGGGTGAGCAGTATCGGCCGCTGACTCACGCACGGTGGCACGGATGGACGCCGACCGATCTCGTCTTCCCGTTCTTCCTGTTCATTGTCGGCACGTCGCTCGCGTACTCGCTGCGAAAGTATCGCGACGGCCAGCGGATCGAACGTGCCGCATACTGGCGCATCGCGCGGCGGACGCTGATCCTGATTTTCCTGGGCCTTCTGCCAGGAATTCTCATTCGTCTGGCCGATTACTCGTTCGGCGATGCGCCCACTCTCAACTTTTCCACGCTACGAATTGCGGGCGTGCT